>JAGGSQ010000045.1 GCA_021159015.1 Candidatus Omnitrophota bacterium
CGTGGGTTGGAGGTGCCGTGTTTAGAGTTAGCTGTCGGGTATTTTCGTCGCTTACTTTTTATGCTTTAGTTATTATACAACAAAATCTACACAATTAAAATATAGAAAGTTCTTCTTTATATTACCCTTTTCCAGATAAACTATCCCCTCTCACACCTACGAGGTGTGAGAGGGCTACATTGCCTACCAGACGGAGCTTGCTACTTTAGAGATTCTTGCACAATGGCGTAGTCTGGCGGAGGGGGAGGGATTCGAACCCCCGGACGCCTTTCGGCGTCTGCGGTTTTCAAGACCGCCGCCTTCAACCAGACTCGGCCACCCCTCCAAAAAATTACTCTGTAATTTTTTGGACCTCGACCCCGCACCAGCGGGGGAGAGATCTTTACGTTTATTAAAGAACACAAGCTACTCTTTAAGAAAAATACCACAAATAGAAATCTCTGGCAAGCTTATCTTTCAAGCCTATCTCTCCAGAGACAACTTGTGCAACATTTTGCTTACGAAGCAAAATGTTGCACAGTCTCTTGCTTGACAGAAGAAAAACTTTTTTGTATGGTAAAAGAGATGTTCAAAATTTTAGACAGAATATTCAAAATAGAAGAAAACCGCTCCACCCTCAAGAAAGAGGTCATCGGCGGCTTCACTACTTTTGCCACTATGTCCTACATAATTTTTGTCCAGCCTTTAGTTTTGTCGGCTATCGGCATGGATAAGGGTGCGGTTTTCGTGGCTACCTGCCTTTCGGCCGCTTTCGCCACTCTGCTTATGGCTATTTTGGCTAACTACCCTATTGCCTTGGCGCCGGCCATGGGGCATAATTTTTACTTTGTCTATATGGTATGTTTGGGGATGGGAATAAACTGGCAGACAGCTTTAGGCGCCAATTTTATTTCCGGTGCTATCTTCATTGCCTTAGCGTTCTTCGGCCTGCGCGAGAAGCTAATTAACGCTGTGCCGGCTTCTTTAAAAAGCGCTATTACCGTAGGCATTGGACTTTTAATTGCTCTAATCGGATTTGAATGGGCGGGAATTGTAGTAAAAAACCCTGGCACCATAATCGGCCTGGGCAATTTTAAAAACCCCTACACACTCCTTTCTTTTTTAGGTATATTTGTAATCTCACTCCTTATGGCCAGACGCATAAAAGGAGCCATAATCATCGGTATACTTCTAAATGCTGCTTTGGCACTTTTACTGGGCCTGGTAAAATTTGAAGGTTTTATTTCTCCTATACCTTCTATCAAGCCTACTTTTCTCAAATTAAATATCGCTTCTGCTCTCAACTGGCGTATGCTGGGAGTAATTTTTACCCTTCTATTCTTAGACCTCTTTGATACTGTAGGGACATTAATCGGCATAGGTAAAGAAGGCGGCTTTCTAAAGGAAGGAAAACTGCCGCGGGCCAAAAAAGCCCTCCTGTCTGATGCCTTAGGCACAGTAGGAGGAACCCTTCTGGGAACCTCTACGGTTACCAGTTACATTGAAAGCTCAACCGGCGTAGCCGAAGGAGCCAGAACCGGCCTAGCCAGCCTTATTACGGCTCTGCTTTTTTTGGCTTCTCTTTTTCTCTATCCCTTAGTAAAAATAATTGCCGCCGGCTTTACTATCAAAAGCATAACTCTCTACCCTATAATCGCTCCTGCCTTAATTGTCGTTGGCGTGTTAATGATGAATCAGGCTAAAAATATAAACTGGTCGGATTTTACTGAGTCTATCCCTGCTTTTTTAACTATAACCATTATTGCCTTCTCTTTCAGTATTACCGAAGGCATATCCTGCGGTTTTATTTTTTACTGCTTGCTTAAAGCTCTTTCCGACCGCCGAAAAGAAGTTTCCCCCTTAGTAGCAACATTTGCTCTTCTCTTTATCCTCCGCTATATATTCTTGAAATAACTGCTTTTTTATATCCCTACACCTACGAGCAAACCGCAACCAAAAAGGACAGACCTTAAATGTTGCAGCTGCAACCAAATAGGTACGTCCTTATATGTTGCACTTTGTCTTGCTATTTTGAAGGCCATATGCAGTTATTCCGGCTAGTTAAAAAATTTTGAAAAAACGGGGCAGTTTTTACCGAGCCAATAAAGAATCGTCTTCAAGAATCTTTTTGCCTTTTTTATCAGTTCCTCAGTTTCTTGCCTGGATATGCCACCGGCATAACCATAATCGGTTATGTTTCTTTTTGCACGGCAAGCATCAAAATAATCTGCCAAGTCATAATAATTCTTTCCCATTATTATTCTTAAAGCTTCAAATACCGTAGCATGATGCCCTATACCTTTTGGTTTATATCCTCTGCAATATAAAACAATTGTCGCCAGCTGCAGCACGGCATTATAAGCGCAAGCAAATCTTCTGTCTAAAGACAAACCTTTCAACTTGGCATCCTCTATATCCCTCCTCGCCAGACCCAATAGATTAGCAATTTCTCTTGCTGAGGTCTTATGTCGTCTTAACCTTCCCTGGTCCCACAATCTCTTTAAGCCTGTTTTCATCTCCGACAATAAATATCTTTTTGCTTCTTAATACAGAGCTAAGAAAATGGTCGCTTTGCCTTACTCTTTCTTCAAATTCCTGCGGCGAAAACACCACATAATTAATCTCCCGCATCAACTCTCTCTTCGGCTTAGAAAGTAAACGGGAAAGCTCTAAAGAAGAGATTTTGCCTACCACCATCAAATCAATATCACTAAGAAGGCTTTCTTCTCCTCTTGCGTAAGAGCCGTAAATAAAAGCAACCTGGATTTTGCCTCCTCCAAGGCCTTTCTTTAATACTTCCGCCACCCCTACACTCTTAATGAGAATGCTTTTTAATTCTTTAAATATAGGACAATTACGATTGGCTTTGTAATAAATGCGGTTGCCTTCGCTAAATTCTTCAATTAGGCCAAGCCCTTCCAGCTTCGCTACCTCGCGCTGCACAGCCCTGATAGACTGACCGCTGAGTTTAGAAATCTGCCTTTGATAAAATCTATTTTCAGGATTAAAGAAAAGAAGCTTCAATATGCCTACTCTGGCTTTTGAAGAGAAAAGTTTGTTCATAGCTATATATACATTCTGTAGTCAATTATATACATTTTGTAGTCATATGTCAAGGCCTAATTTTTAAGCCAAATTTATCTATCTATCAATCAATATAGCAAACTGCAACCAAATAGGTACGTCCTTATATGTTGCAGAAGGCAGTTACCTAAAGTGGTGAGCTTTCATCTGGCGGGCGATTTCCCTTTTAGTTATTTCTTCTTTTAATTTGCGGCGCTTATCATAAAGCTTTTTCCCTTTTACAACTGCCAGCTCTACCTTCACCATATTCTTTTCATTAAAATAAACCTCCAGAGGAACTAAAGTATAGCCTTTTTGGGCTACCAAGCCGCTTAGGCGCGAGATTTCGCGTCGGTGCAGAAGCAGTTTGCGCTCGCGCTTCGGTTCTGACTTAAAAACACCCGCCTGCTGAAATTCGGGAATATGCATATTATAAAGGATAACTTCGCCTTTCTGGATGCGGGCAAAACTTTCCTGAATGCTGCATTTTCCCTCACGCAGAGATTTTACCTCATCCCCCCGCAAGGCAATCCCCGCTTCATAAACTTCCAACACCTGAAAGTTATGGCGGGCCTTTTTGTTGCGGGCAACAATTTTTCTTTTCATAAGCCAAACTCCCTAAAGTACAAACCAAGCCAGAAAGGAATAGTAAAAAGAGAAAGAATATGAGAAATTAGAACTCCCTGCGATATAAACTCATAATTTTTCCCTCTCCATAAAGCCACCAGCGGCAAAGAAACAGCCGCGGGCATAGCCGCTTCTACTATCAAGAAAAACCCCAAAAGCCCCCCTATCTTAAAATAAAAAAGAAGAAAAAGCACTCCCAGCGGCAGAAGCATAAGTTTAAGCAAGGAAGCTATAAACAGCGGCATAAGAACGGGAAGGGACAAATTTATTCTTATTCTGGCAAGGCTTGCCCCCAGAAAGATAAGCGAAAGGGCAAAACTTAAATTGCCGATTAAAAATAAATAAGAATAAACGGACTCAGGAATATAAGTATTAAGCTTTATTCCTACTATCAAAAACGCCAAGAGTGCCGCAGCTACCGGCGGGCTAAACAAAGAAGAAAAACGGAATTTTTCCTGCGGCCGGAAAATGAAAAAGCTCCCTATCGACCAAATTAGGATGTTATAGCCTAGAAGATAAAGAAAAACAAACACAAGAAATTTCTCCCGCAAAAAAGGGCTCAAAAGAAAAAAAGCTATATTGAGCGGCAGGTAGCCGGAATTCTGAAATACAACCAAACTCAGGCTTTCAGAGAAAAGATGGTGTTTTTTGGCCCAGAAAAAAAGTAAGAAAGATATAAATATAGCCAAAATAAAGATAACGAGGCTCCATAAAATAAACACCCACCAGGGAGGCCGGAAGGAGAAAGAAAAATTGCGGCAGAGGCTGGCAAAAATAAGGACGGGGATAGTTATCTTTACAAGGAAATCCCCCAAAAACTCAAGCACCGCCTCATTAATTATTCTCCGGCGGTAGAGAAAAAACCCTAAGGCGGCAACCGCCAACAACTTGAGTATTAAACTATAGACCATTAAGCTATTCATAGAAAAATTATAGCAGAGAAACTGGATTTGACAAAAAGAAAGGTTTTATTTAGAATAACAACAACTGCCGTTGAATAATTTTAACTAGAAATTTAGTTTCTCTCTTTGATATATGCTGATTGTCTTAGATAGTTGCCGCCGGGGTGGCAGACAACACTTTGCCACAGGCAACTTTATTCGTATTGTCCGCGTTTCTGGCGTAGAGATAAACGTTGTTCTTTTAGATTAAGTCTTGCTTTAAGATAATGTTGTCGCCGGGATGGCGGACAGAAGTATCTGCGAAGCAGATGGATATTTCTTTTGCCCGCAAGTCTGGCTGAGAGATAAACGTTGTTCTTTTAAATTAAGTCTTATTTGAAGACAAACACTGTCGCCGGGGTGGCGGACAGTTTTATCACGAAGTGATTATTTCTTAAACTGCCCGCGAGGCTAGCTGAGGGTATAAGCGTCTTTCTTTGAAATATACCTTTACCGTTTTAGATAAACGCTGTCGCCGGGGTGGCGGACAATGTTCTTGCCGCAGGCAAGCCTATTATTACATTGCCCGCGTTTCTGGCGTAGAGATAAACGCCGTTCTTTTAGATTAAGTCTTGCTTTAAGATAATGTTGTCGCCGCCGGGATGGCGGAACTGGCAGACGCGCAGCGCTCAGGACGCTGTGGTAGCAATACCATCGGGGTTCGAATCCCCGTCCCGGCACTATTCTCTTCTTTAATTATTCGCTAAATCTCTGAAATTAAGCGGCAGGCCTAATTCTTCCTTAATAGCCCGGATTCTGGGGATAGGATAGGGATGAGTACGAAAATAAGATATTTGACGGGCGGGAGATTTTTCGTTTTCTTTCTCCAGAAGCTCAAGAACTTTTATGGCTGCTTTGGGGTCAAAACCAGCTTTGCGAGCATAAGTAATACCCAGCTTATCGGCAAGAAACTCATCTTCCTGCGAATAACCACTCATTAAAGAAACCAAAGCCAGATATACCCCCTGCGGCAAATTGCCGCCGGATTCTACCTGAGTAGAAGCAATAAGCAAAAGATTTGAGGCCATAGCTGCCTGCAGCCTCTTTATGGCATGGCGGGCTACAATATGGCCGGTTTCATGGCCCAAAACAAAAGCTATCTCATCCTCAGTTTTTAATTTATCCAGAAGCCCGCGGAAAATATAGACAAACCCTCCCGGCAGGGAAAAAGCATTAATAGTCTTGTCTTCAATTATGTAATAACGATAGATAAGCTCTTTACGGTCACAGACAGCAGCTATTTTCTGCCCTATCTCCTGAATCTTTCTATTAAGAGAAGGTTCCTGACAAAACTTGTATTTCTCCGCCACAGCTTTAGCAATATTACGTCCAATGGCTATCTCTTTAGGCGTAGAATAAAAATATATGTCTTGGCGATGGGTAGCTATATTATATTCCTCGCTCACCATACATCCCGCCAACAAACTAAGCCCAAACACAAAAAATATTTTTTTCATATTTAAATAAAGTCAGACAACACAAAGAGGCTGTCCAGGCGACACTTTTCTTTCTCCAAAGCTTCCTTTGCTCCTTCCTCTCTGTCTACCACCACCATAACCTCATTAACCTGGCATCTCTGCCGGCGCATAAGCCTTACCGCTTCTACCAACGAAGCTCCCGAAGTAGCCACGTCGTCAATGAGAATAAGGCGGCTCCTTTTAGGCAAGTCTGCCCCCTCCAGAAGCCTTCTGCGGCCGTGTTTCTTCTTTTCTTTGCGAATAATAAAAGTACTAATAGGTTTTTTCTTCAAGTAGGCATGGTAAGAAAGCGCCGAAAGAATAGGGTCAGCCCCTAAAGTAGGCCCGCCAATAAAGTCAAACTTTTTAGCCCTAAGTTTCTGCCAAAATAAATTAGCGATCAAAAAAGCCCCTTGGCTTTTAAGGCTTATTTTTCTAATATCAATGTAATAATTACTAATGCGGCCGGAAGAAAGAATAACCCTTTTCCTAAAAAAAGCTTCCTTTTCAATAAGCCGCTTAAGGCGCTGCCGCAAAGTTTTGTTATTTTTCATTTTAACCATCTCCTTTTTAAAGAAGATTATACCAGAATATCCCTGCTTTATAAAATTATTTACAACTGCCTCTATAATGTTAGAATATCCCCATGCTGAAGACTCTAGAGGCTGCTTTAGATATATTTTTCCCGCCTACCTGCCTTAACTGTGGCAAAAAAATATCTCCTTCAGAATTTCTTTGTCCAGCCTGCCAGGATTTCGAAAGAATGCCGGCTCTGGTATGCCAAAAATGCGCCCAACCCTTAAAAACAGTCCAAGGCGCCAACCTTTGCTCTCTCTGCCGCCGCAAAAATATCTATTTTTTTGACAGAATAATCGCACCCTTCGTTTATAAAAATCCTCTTTCTCAAATATTGAAATTGTTTAAATATTACCACTACGCTTATTTAGGAGACTTTCTTAAAGATAAACTTGCAGATTTTATCCTTCAAGCAGGTTTCAACTACAAAGAGTACGACTTTATAACTTATGTTCCTATGCATAAGACAAAATTAAGAGAAAGAGAATACAACCAGAGCAAAATCTTAGCCAGCAAATTATCTAAAGACTTAAAGATAGAGCTAAAAGAATTGCTTAAAGCAAAGGCCTATCTTAAGTCTCAAGTAACTAAAAACAAGAGGCAGAGAAAAGAAGAAATTAAAGATAATTTCTCTGCCTTAGAAAATTTGAAAGACACAAGAATTATCCTTGTGGATGATGTAGTTACTACCGGCTCTACCGTTTCTGAATGCGCCAGGGCTTTAAAAGAAAAAGGAGCCAAAGAGGTAGCAGTCTGGGCGATAGCCAGAAATATCAATGAAAATCCTGCGTAACTATTTTTTAAAAGAATTTTTAGGCCAGTTTCTTCTTTCTCTAGCCGCTATAACTTTAGTTATGGTGCTGGGAAATTTTGCCAAGCTTTCTGATATGGTAGTGCGTAAAGGTATACCCCTAAATACGGTAGCAAAGTTATTTCTTTACTTTATTCCTTACCTGTTGAAATACAGCCTGCCCCTGGCCTGCCTTATGGGCATGCTTTTAGCCAGCGGAAGGCTTAATTCCGACAATGAGATAACAGCTATTAAAACTCTGGGCATATCACCGCTTAAATTACTTTCTGTATACATAACTTTAGGTATACTCATAACACTACTTCTGATAATTATCAATGACCGCCTTGTGCCTTATGCCCACTACAACTCTATGAAAATAATAAAATCTGCCGGTAAAAAAAATATTACTAGTTTTATTGAGCCGGGTAAGTTCAGCCAGTTCAACAATATGATTATCTTTGCTCAGGATACAAAAAGAAACAAACTGAAAAAAGTATTTATCTACCGTACGGCGGGAGGAGAAAATTCTAACATTATTTTTGCTGAACGCGGCGAATTTGCAATAGAGAAAAATATTTTAAAAATAAAACTGGAAGACGGCTTTATCCAGAATCCTCGTATGCAGTACCGCATTCAATATAAAACCCAGTTTATGGATATTCCTTTAGGCCAGGAAATATCTAGGACTAAAAGGAAAACCTGCGATATGTCCATAAAAGAGCTAAAAAGAGAAATCAACGCCCTCAAAAGACAAAACCTGAACAACGTAATTCCTTTAGAGATAGAACTGCACGACAAAATAAGCTTTTCTTTTTCTGCTCTTATCTTCATTATTCTAGGGTTTGGTCTGGGAACTAAAATCAGACACCGTTCGCGGGGTATAAACTTTGGCCTTTCTTCTCTTATTGCCTTATTGTATTATTTAAGTTATTTAGGCGCAAAAGCCCTAAGCTTTAAGGGATTCTTGCCCCCCGCGCTAGGTATGTGGATTCCTAATTTTATATTTTTAGCTGTAGGCTTATTTTTTACTTATAAGGCATGCGTATATTAGAAAAATATATTGTCGGAAGATTACTTAAGAGTTTCTTCTTTCTAGCTCTGAACTTCTTTCTTCTTTATCTAATCATAAGCCTTCTTTCAGACCTGCAAGACATACTTAAAGCCAATCTCAATATAAAAGATCTTCTGGCCGCTTACATATTCAATTCGGTCACCATTTCAGAAAAAATGCTCACCTTTGCTTTTCTTATTGCTTCTTTGCATCTTATCGGGACACTTAATTATCATAACGAAATAACCGCGATGCGTACCGAAGGTATAGGAATTATGAACCTTTCGCGAATGTTTATAACTACAGCTATCTTAGTTAGCCTCTTTTGTCTCTTTATTGACAATAATATCGTACCTCTTCTGCGGGAAAATCGCAGTTTTGCTTACCGAAGTAAACTAAAAGCACAAACTCCCAAAAAGACTATAGAGAACTTTGCTTATTATTCTCAAGACGGCTATTTCATCTTTGCCAAGAAGTTTGATGTACGCAAGAATAAAATGGAAGGAGTAAATATTTTTAAAGAAAACGGAAAAGGACAACTAGAAGAAGAAATAATAGCACCCCAATTATTCTGGCATAACCGCAAGTGGCACCTGCAAAACAGTACTCACTACCGTCTGGCAGGAAACGATTTTATTTTACAAAGCTCAAGCGAAGAAGAGCTTCTTTCTCTCGCAGAATCCCCCTCTAAACTTGCCACTCACACAGCTCAAAGCTGGCAGTATTTGTCTCTAAAAGAACTCAGGCGCAGCATTAAATCTTTTTCGCGCTGGAAATCAAGCAAAATAGCCAATATTCTTAAGCTGGAATTTCACAAGAAAATAGCCTTTAGCTTTTCATCCTTTTTTCTCTTGCTAGCTGCGCTGCCTTTTGCTTTGCAGATTAAAACTCGCCGTGCGGGGCTCTCTTCCCTGGGCACCGCCATAATATTTTATTTTCTCTACTATGTATTATCTTCTTTGAGCCTAGCTTTAGGAAAGATTGACTTTTTCCCTCCTCCTATTGCTGCCTGGCTCACCAATATCTTTTTCGGCATCTCCGGGCTTGTGGGGCTTATGTCGCTTCAATAATAGAAGCGAGGCAGGGAAGAAGGAAGGGAAGTAAATATTTCGTAGCTGATAGTAGAAGATTTTTTAGCTAAATAGGAAGCACTTATAACTTTGTTTTTTTGCTTTCCGATAATCACCGCTTCGTCTCCCGCTTTTACTTTATCATTGCCTAAATCGACTACTATATGGTCCATGCACACTTTACCTAAAACTCTTCTTTTTTTGCCGCCGATAAGAACAAAACTGCGGCCCGAAAGGTCCCGCCTGAACCCTAAGGCATAGCCAATACCTACCACTCCTATTTTGGTGGGACGTCTGGTTCTAAAGCTGCAGCCGTAGCTTATGCAGGAACCCGCTGGAACTTGTTTAACGAGCAAAACTTTAGCCTTAAGCGTTAGGGGGGGGTAGAGTCTGAGAGGAATGCGGGTAGGATTCTCGCCATAAATAACTATGCCTGCCCTTACCATATTAAATTCTGCTTCGGGAAATTTCAAGATAGCTGCACTATTAGCAATGTGAACAAGAGGGACTTTTATTCCTTCCCTCTGCAACAAAGAGAGAGCTTTGCGGAATAATTTTATCTGGTGCAATGTATAGGCACGATTATTTTCTGCACAAGAAAGATGAGAAAATATTCCCTCTATAAATATATTTTTAAAACGTCTAACTTCCCTGATAAACTGTTGTGCTTCCTCATACCTTACTCCTAAACGATTCATACCCGTATCCACCTTAATATGTACATACGCCTTTTTCCCTGCACCAGCTGCAGCCTTATCCAAAGCCCGCAGGGCCCTGCGGTCCATAAGAGAAATTCTTATTTTCTGCCTAATTAGCTGAGGAAAACAGGAGTAATCAAGAATATTGCTAAGAATTAAAATAGGGAGTCTAATTTTTGCCTGGCGCAAAGAAAAAGCCTCCCGCGGATTATTAACTCCCAAAAAATCTATCCCCTCTTTTTCTAAAATCTCTGCCGTAGGACACAAGCCATGGCCATAAGCATTTTGCTTTACTACCGCCAGAATCTTTGTCTGAGGTTTTAAGAAGGAACGGATGGTTTTTAAGTTAAGAGCAAAATCCTTCTTTCTAACTTCTATCCACACATTACCTTCAGGCATAACGTTTTGGGTTTAATTTTACCTGCGCATCCTGGGCATAAAGATAAAGCGGCTCAAATCTATCCAGCGGCGTAAATCTCTTTCTTAGAAGGGCTTTCTCTAAAGAAAAACGAAAGAATACCGCCCGCGGCAGATTGGAAACAGAAGAAACTTTCGCAGGGGGGAAATAGCTCTTAATCTCACTATAAAACTTAAAAGCCTCACCTACAAATACAAGAGAGTTTTCTTTTATTTTTCCCTTCTTTATCCTTTTAAAAAAATCCTCCCCCTTAAGAAGAGATTCTTTCACCAAGGCACGTAGGCCAGAAGAGGTTCTTTTATATAAAGCAGCATAAATATTCCCCCGCCGCGCATCTGTAACTACAGCCACATAATCAAACACACTGCTGTACTCCAAAGCCAGGGCTAAAAAAGAAGGCAGCGCCAGAAGCGGCCTGTTAATGCCGGCACAAAGGCCTTTAACAAAAGAGGCGGAAATTCTTAAGCCCGTAAAAGAGCCCGGCCCTTTTCCTACCCCTACTATATCTAAATCTTTTGCCTCCATTTTCATAGCTTTAAGCGCTGTTTCTGTGAAAGAAGCCAGTCTGGAGGCAGAACGAAAACCTTCTGCTTGTAGCTCTAGACATTTCTCACCAGAAAATATACAAACACTCACTTGATAGCTAGAGGTGTCAATCGCCAAAGCGTTCATTTTTTAATCTTTTTTCTATCCCCTTAATATATATCTTTCTCAATTTCAGGCCAGCTCTTTCTATCTTAACCTCAACTATCTTATTATCCAGGAATGGTAATATTCTATCAGCCCACTCAATAATAATTAAGGCTTTTTTTTCATAAAGCCCGATATAAAAATCATCCCATAAGAAACTCCTTTCATTAAGCCGGTAAGCATCGAAATGATAAATGGGAATTTTTGCTTCATACTGGCGCAAGGTAAGATAAGAATTACTGATAAGCCTATTTTTATCTATGCCAAAATATGCTGCTACCCCCTTAATAAAAGTAGTTTTGCCTGCCCCCAGCTCTCCTGTCACACATACTATATCTCCTCTTTTGAGAAATTTTGCTATCTGGTATGCTAACTTCTGTGTGGCTCTGCTGCTCTCTGAGTTATAAACCATATCAAAAATGCAGATAACCTCCTACAGTCAGTTTCTTCAAGATTCCCCTCTCTTCTAAAAAAATCCCTCTTTTGCCTAAAATCTTCCCCACGCAGAAAAATCCTTTTCTTTGCAGTCTGTCTTTGTAACACGCCGGGCAGGTAAAAAGAAGCTCGTAATCCTCCCCCCGCCGTAAATCACCCCTCCCCTTAGTCAAGGGCAGCTTGTCCTTCCACAAAACCGCTCCTTTGCGGCTGGCTTTAAGCAGGCGGAAAAGATCAAGTAAAAATCCATCGCTTATATCAATCATCGCTGTAGGCCTAATGCGGGAAAGAAAAGCCGCTTCCTTCAGGCGGGGCAAAAAAGGCCTGTCAAAGGGGAGTCTGCCCAGCCGGCCGCTTAAAAATATATAATCGCCTGCCTTTGCCCCCCGCCGCAGAACCGGATGCCTCGTGTGGCCATATACCCAGATGTCTAAAAAGAGACACTCTGCTCTGGCAGTGTCTCCCCCAATAACTTTAGTTTTACACAAAAGAGCCGTTTTCTCTATCCCCCTAAATATCTGCTTCATAGCTGAAGAGCTAATATAAGAAGGAACGCCCGCAGAAACAACTAAATATTGCGGCTGGCCGCAGCAGGCGGCAATATCGGAAATAGCTCTGGAGGCGGCGCGGGCGCCGATATCTGAAAAACTCATCCCTTTAAGCTTAAAATGCACATTTTCTATAAACAAATCGCTGCTAATAAGAAGATAGCCTCTTTTATCTTTAATCACCGCGCAGTCATCGCCGATGCCGGCTAAGATATTTTTTCCTCTCTTAAAACTTCTCACCAAAAACCCGGCCCACTTAAGCTCATCCATTTCCTCTTCTCCTTCCTAAATTATAAAAGGATTAGAGTATAATTCAATGATTTGTTAAAGAACCTGTGAATCTGCCGCCTGCGCCAACTGCAACCAAGTAGGTACGTCCTTATATGTTGCAGGTGCAACCAAATAGGACTGTCCTTAAATGTTGCACTTTCAAGGAAATCTAGCAACAATTATTTTGACATAATCCCCTATATAAAGTATATTTAAAACAGGTGAGGAGATAGGAAAGGGTCAAGTCTTATTTTTTCTGTAAAAAGGATTTTGCATAAGATATCCTTTTA
>JAGGSQ010000063.1 GCA_021159015.1 Candidatus Omnitrophota bacterium
GCTTTTAAAAAAGCATAATAAAAGAAAACTGCCAAAGGATTGAATCCGCAGACAAGTATTTTCATAACTAGGAATATCTAAACTTATTAACTATAGGCATTCTTCTTTCTTTACCAAAAGCTCGTGTGGTAACTTTCACCCCCGGCGGAGATTGCCTTCTTTTATATTCGTTCCTATCAACCAGTTGTATTATCTGCTTAACTACTGAGCGGGAAAAGCCATAATTTACAATTTTATCAAAAGGCATCTCTTTCTCAATATAAAGCTTCAATACTTCGTCCAAAACTTTATAAGGAGGAAGGTCATCCTCATCCTTTTGCCCCGCTTTGAGTTCTGCGGAAGGAGGCCGAGAAATAATAGCAGAAGGTATAGGATGGTTATAGCGCCGATTAACATAGCAAGCTAACTTGTACACCATTGTCTTGTAAATATCTTTTAACACTCCAAACCCCCCTACCATATCACCATAAAGAGTACAGTAACCTACAGACAATTCGCTCTTATTTCCTGTGTTGAGTACTAAAGCGCCTTTCTGATTAGAAAAAGCCATAAGCAACAGTCCTCTGACTCTAGCCTGTATATTTTGAGAGGTAAGACTTGATAATTGAGAAGAGGCAAAGATCACAGCACTCCTTCTTACACTTTCAACAATATTTTCTATATCAATTAAATAATACTTCACTTTTAGGTTTGTACAAAGGCGTTGAGCATCCCGCAGCGTTCCTTTCGATGTATAACGAGAAGGCATAATTAAAGCTTCAACTTTTCTGCTGCCCAAAGCATATTTAGCCAAAGTTAGAACCAGAGCTGAATCAATACCGCCAGACACCCCTACTACTACCCTTTGGAAGTTGTTTTTCTTTACATAATCTTTTATACCTAAGATAAGCGCTTCATAAGCATCTTGAACCTTGTTGAGAATTAAAGAAGAGCTTCCGTAGAGAACAGAAGGATTGAAATAAAACAAATCTTCTCTGAAACGCTTCCCTACCCTTACCAATCTCCCTCTTGTATCTATTACCATACTCCCTCCATCAAAAACCAGCTCATCCTGACCTCCTACCAAATTGCAATAAATTACGGCGGCTGAGAATTGTTTGGCTCTTTGTTCTAGTATTTTCTGCCGCTCTTTGATCTTGCCTAAATTAAAAGGAGATGCCGATATGTTAATAATAAAATTAAAAGGGTAAGAGCGGTAAGCTTCCTTTAGCATTTCCTTGCCCCTCCATATATCCTCACAAATATTCAGGCTAAAAGAATTCTCCCTTATCTTATAGACAGGAAGAATACCACCAGGAGTAAAATAACGTTTTTCGTCGAACACACCGTAATTAGGAAGAATGATTTTGTGGTAAATATGTAATATTTTTTTTCTATAAATCAGGGCCGCGGCATTATAATAATGAGAATCCTTAGAATCAACAAATCCCACAATCACTAAGATATTGCCAATGCCTTCTTTTAACTTCCTGAGGAAATATTTATTTTTTCTTACAAAATCCGGCTTAAATACCAGATCCTCCGGAGGATAGCCGCAAAGACTCAGCTCAGGAAATACAACTATATCTGCGCCTTTGGCTTCAGCCTTACGGCAATATTCCAATATTTTTTGGGTGTTATTTCCTATATCCCCTACCGTAGAATTTATTTGAGCTACAGCTATATTCATGAAAATTGCCTTTGAATTAATCTCTCAATCTCTTTTTTTGATACCAAACCTATTACTTTCTCTCGCGGTCTGCCTCCTCTAAAGGCAATTATTGCCGGCGGAGTGGTCACCATATAACGACTGGCTAAAGAAACAACACTCTTGATATCTACCTTAAACACTTTCAGGTCCGGACGCTCTTTAGATATATTCTCCAATACCTCTTCTATTTTTTTACAGAGAGAAGAACCATCCTGAGAAAACATAACTAAGACTGCATTTTGGTTATGGGTTACTGCTTCTACAAAACTGTTCTCGTCTTTAATTTCCCTTATATACATCTTTCTTTGACAATTTTCTAAATAAAAATATTCCCCCTCCTATAAAAACTAAAGATAACCATTGAGAAGCAGAGAAGAAAAGAAAAAACCCACGTTCATCTCCCCGTAGAAATTCTATGAAAAAACGAAAAATGCCATATATAATCAAGTAGCTAACAAAAACTTCTCCTTTGAACTTTCTCTGGCGGCGAATTTCTACAAGAATAAGAAAAATAATTGCTAAAGCCACAGAAGAAATCATCTGAGTAGGAATCACTTTTACGCCTAAATGGCCAGCAGGAGAAGCAGGAGGAAAAAGAAGTCCCCAGAATGACTTGGTAGGTTTTCCATAACAACATCCATAGCAAAAACAACCGATTCTTCCAAAAGCATGAGCCAAAGCAATATAAGGAGCAAAAAGATCAGCTACCTGCCAAAAATCAAGCCTCTTCCTTTTTATAAACCAATAAGCAGCACTTAGTCCTCCTAACAGTCCTCCGTAAAAAACAAAACCCGCACGAGAAAAAATATAAGAGAGAGGATCCTGCAGAAAAAATGGCCAACTAACTAAAATATAGAGCATACGCGCTCCCAGAAAGCCTCCTATGACTATCCAGAATACTAAATCAGCAACAACTTCTCTTCTCAAACCAAAATGAGAGGCTTGACTTCCTATAAATAAATAAGCAGAAACGATGCCTAACGATACAAAAAATCCGTAAGAATATATAGTAACAGGCCCTATTTTTAGAAGTACAGGATGCATAACTATCTTTTTTTGTGAGAATTAGTAAGTTCCAGAAACATCCTCAGCTTACGAGAACGAGTGGGGTGGCGCAACTTACGCAGAGCTTTTGCTTCTATCTGCCTAATTCTTTCCCGCGTGACTTTAAAAATACTTCCTACTTCTTCTAAAGTTTTAGGGGAATCGTTATCGAGACCAAAACGCAATATCAATATTTTCCTTTCTCTTTCGGTAAGAGTAGAGAGTGCATTTACTATCTCATCTTTTAACATAGAATAAACCGTCGCATTAGCAGGAGAAACCGCTTTTTTGTCTTCAATAAAGTCTCCTAAATGCGTATCACCTTCATCCCCGATAGGAGTATGAAGAGAAATAGGCTGTTGAGCAATATTAAGTATTTCTTTTATTTTTGAACCCGCAATATTAATCTCTTTAGATATTTCCTCTGTAGTCGGTTCTCTCCCTTTTTCCTGAATAAACAAGCGGGAATGGCGAATAATCTTATTGATTGTCTCAGTCATATGGACTGGAATACGAATGGTTCGCGCTTGATCAGCAATGGCTCGAGTTATGGCCTGGCGAATCCACCACGTAGCATAAGTAGAAAATTTATAGCCTCTTTTGTATTCAAATTTATCAACCGCTTTTATTAATCCTATATTACCCTCTTGAATCAAGTCCAAAAAAGACAACCCTCGGCTTACATATTTCTTAGCAATGCTTACCACCAAACGCAAATTTGCCTCTACCAAAGCTTTTTTAGCACGGTTGTATTCATTCTGTTTGCTCTCAATTTCCTTATACAATGAATGGATGTCCTTCATCTCCATACCTAAATAGTTACAAAGTTGTTTTCTCTCCTGATATAGTTTCCCAATACCGCTTAAGTCTCTATGCTTATATTTGCGCAGGTTCTTCTTTTTTATACGGGCAATCTTTCTATTTATAGATTCAATCTCGCGTAAAGCTTTTTTAATAATACCAATAATGCGCTCTACTACAGACATGGTGAAATTAAACTTCATCAAAATTTCTGAGTTGTCACTCCTTTTACGGGTGCGGCGCAGTTTATAAGTCAGCTTTTTTATTCTTCGTTTCTCTCGTTCACGGTTTGCCACTTCTCCTTTCACTACATCGTCAATATTCACCTCTTCGTTTATAATCTTATTAGCTAAAGAAAGATACTCTTCTCGGGCTACTTTAGTTTTTAATACAACTCCCCGCAATTTTATCTCTTTTTCCTCTATTTCCTTAGCTAAACTCAGCTCGTCCTGGCGCGAAAGCAAGGGGATTTTACCCATTTGTTTCAAATACATTTTTACTGGATCGTCAACTTTTACCGGACTTCCACTAGAAGAAGGTTTAGACACATGGGAATTTTCCCAATCTTTAGCTTCCTCACGATTAAGAACTGTGATTTTCTCTCCCATCAAACTTTCGAAGATAGTATCCATCTCTTCCGGTGTATTAATGTCATCGGAAAGGAAATGGTTTATTTCATCGTAGGTAAGATAACCTTTCTTTTTCCCTAAAACAATTAAGCGTTCAATATTTCTCTCTAAACTTTTCCTCATCTCTTACCTTTCCTTTAATAAGGCCCTATACTCCTGCATCAATTCCCTTATTCGTTCTTCATCCCCCTTCTGTTCTGCTTCCTTTATATTCTGACGTACATAGTCTCTCAACCTTTGATTGTGCCTACGACGTATTTTCAGAATTACTTCTTCCAATACTTTTTCATCAAGTTTGAAATCATTAAAAACCAATTTGCTAAATCTGGCCACCAGCTGAGGTGCGGAGCAATGTTCCAGAAACTGCTGTTCAGAAAATTTTTTTTCTTGATGGTAACATTCTATTACTTTGGCAAAAAGCTCCCCCAGAACCCTGTCTTCCCATTCTATATCTTTCAAAGCATCTTCTACCAAAGGTATAATCTCCGGGTAAAAAATCATACTTTTGATTATATGCTCTTCCTCAAAAGGAGATTTATCCTGAGACAAATTCATCTCCACATACCTCTGACCTGCTTTTCCCTTCTGCTGTTTTCTCATCTCTATTCTTAACGCTTCCTCCGCTACTCCCAGGCTACTTCCGAGAAGTTTTATATATTCCTGCCTTTGTACCTCGTTTTGCAACTTGAGAATACTTTGTATCATTTCAGAAGCTATCTTTGCCCGTGCCGCAATGCTACCATCGTATGCTTTCCTCAGTATATCCAGTTTATAGACAAAGAAATCCTTAGCCGCTCCTAAAAGCTTAAGAAAATCCTCTTTCTTTTCCCGCACCAACCTGTCCGGGTCATAACCGGCAGGAAGCTCTAAGACCTTCACAACCATATCTTCCTCTAACATCATATCAATAGCTCTAAGAGAAGCATTTTGGCCCGCTTTGTCTGAATCAAAAACCAAAATAATATCTTTAGTGTACCGTTTTATCAGTCTTATTTGCTCCTGAGTTAAAGCTGTCCCCAAAGAAGCTACTATATTCTTTATACCCGCGGCAAAAGGCGTAATCATATCCAGATAACCTTCTACAACTAAACAAAAATCTTCCCTAAGTATATATTCTTTTGAGAGGCTAAGTCCAAAAAGGTTCTTCCCCTTAGTATAAAGAGGAGAAGCCGGAGTGTTTATATACTTAGGTTGAGAAGTATTATCTGTTATTATACGTCCCCCAAAGCCGATTATCCGACCTCGGACATCAGAAATAGGGAATATAATTCTATCACGAAATAAATCAAAATAGGAACCATCTTTTCCTTTTACGACCAGCGAAAGTTTGTCCAATATAGAAATACTGACTCCTTTATTTCTTAAGTAATTAAATAAATCCCGGTAATCTCGCAAAGCATAACCTATCTTAAACTCTTTTATAATATCCTCTCCCATACCACGTTGCCTAAGGTAAGACAAAGCACGAGAGCCAGAAGAAGAAAAAATATTCTCAAAAAAATAGTCAGCCGCCAACTGATTAACCTTATAGAGATAATCTCTATTGCCACTATCTCTTAAACGTTTCTGAGGTAAACTGATACCTAATCTTTTAGCCAACATTTCTACTGCTTCGGGAAAACTCACTTTTTCGTACTCCATAATGAACTGTATAACTCCTCCTCCTACTCCACAACCAAAACAATGAAAGATTTGGCGTTGAGGATTAACAAAAAAAGAAGGCGTCTTTTCAGAATGAAAAGGGCAAAGAGCACGAAAGTTTTTCCCCGCCCGCTTTAAAGGAATATAAGAAGATATTAATTCGACAATATCCGTCTTCGTTTGGATCTCGTCAATAATTTCTTCCGGAATCATCTAGTTTAAACCTTACTCACTAAAGAATTGTCGCCTTAACTAATAAGAAAAGAATCGCGTCAACTACTTTTTTGAAGACTTTCGCAGTTTATTCTTTTTCTTCGTTCCTGCTTTTGTTTTTTTACTGCCGAAATTCGCCGCCTGTTTATTAAATGACGCCGTCGGGAAGAACTTTACACAAAGGCCATACATACTTTTATAAACATAAGGCGCGACAGGGGAAAAAACACCAAAACTAACGGATTTCTCCATACTTTTGTTAAGATAAGATATATTTATTAACCAAAAAGAAAAAAACACCAGACTTACAAAAGTTGCTGCCCGCCCTAGACCCAGAAAAAAAGACACCCACCTTTCAATTACATAATGCGACTCTACTTTAAAAAGAGCAAGAATAATACCTCGCAAGTACCTAAAAAGGATATAGCTCCCTCCTCCCAGAACAATAAAAGAAGTAAATAAAGCTAAATCAGAATGAGACCTTAACAAAGGAACCTTTACCAATAGGCTGTTAAAAAGCGGATAAAATTGAAAAGATAAAAATAAACTCAGGATTATACCTATATCTTTAAACAGTTCGGAGATAAACCCTTTATTGGCCGCAATATACCCTATTCTCAAAAAGCAAGCCAACACCACTAAATCTACCCAATTAAAAGCGGATAATACTTTCATAAAAAATATCTTTTAAGTATACCATTCCCGACTTTCCGTGTCAAGTGAACCTCTCTCCTACCTGGGGGTGATAACCAGAAATGAAAGATTTTACATCCATAAAATTCTTGCCCCCTGGCTTCAATTCCTCTAAGCTCAAGTTTTTATCCTGGCTGGCAATTTTCAAAATTTTCTTATCTACATAAACAACACTTCCGGGAACCGCCTCTGCTGGCTCAGAAAGAGGGATTAAGCGTTTGATTCTGAATATACGCCCACGAAAAGAACACCACGCTTCACCATTTCCCCTCAATCCTCTTACCAGATTATATATATCAACGGCTTTTTTCTGCCAGTCTATATGAGAAAGTTTTTTGTCGATTTTAGGAGCGAAACTAACCTGTGTACTGTCCTGTTTTTTCAGCACAATATTCCCTTCCTCTATCCGCTTAATAATGTCTCCCATTGCCATACAAGCTTCCCTTAAAAGACGCTGGAATAATGCCGCATAATCATCTTCAGTCTTTACATCTATTTCTTTCTGCAAAATTATATCTCCCCCATCTGTCTCTTCGTTAACTTTAAAGAAAGTGATACCAGTTTTTCTTTCGCCGTTAATTAATACCCAATTTATAGGGGCCGGCCCCCGATAAGAAGGCAAAAGAGAAGGATGAATACCTAAAGGCATTATATAAGGAATAGCAAGTAAATCTGAGGGTAGAATGCGGCCGTAATCAACCACCAGAAATAGGTCCGGCTTAATCCTGTCCAATGTTTTAAGAAACGTTTTATCTTTAAGCTTAAGGGGTCTCTCGGTTTCTATCTGTGCTACACTACTTATTTTATCTACGGCGCTAGAACTAAGCCTTAAACCTCTGCCAGCAGGAGCAGGAGGAGTAGTAACTACCAGGTGAGGGATAAATTTCCTCTCTAACAGACATCTTAATATACCCGCGGCAAACTTACCACTGCCGAAAAATATCAATTTCATCATAATACTTATATAAGACTAAGAGAAATTTTAGACCTACCTGGTCTGAAATCGCTTCCTACTCTCTCCCATACTCTGTTAAGAGTAGATCTGCGTTTAGCTTTTAATACACAAGTATAATAAAAATTACCGCGGAGTTTTTTAGTATAGCCTAACTCATAAAGATAAAAGGAAAGATTTTTCTGAACCTTAGTAAATAACGACAGCAGCTCTTGATATTTTCTTTCGGCTACTTTCTCCACCTTGCTACGTATATTGACCTCTATTAAATAGAAATAAGGGGGCAGTTTCATTCTCTTCCTCTGAATAAGCTCTTTTTTGTAAAACCATTCCTCTCCCTTTTGTAAGGCAATAAAGGGATAATAAGCGGGCAAAAAAGTAAAAACTACCATCTCTTCTCTCGCTACTTCCCGCAAGCGGAATAAAAGCAAAAACCCTTCTTCCGCGGCATTAAGTTTCTCTTGCGAAAACAAAGAATCCACACCAGAAACTATCACTAATTCTGGCTTTAAGGGCAAAGAAAGAATCTCACTTTGACTGCCTATGACTACATTCCAATCATTTGTCAGAGGAGAATTACTCAAGGAAACTACTTTTGCCTGCGGTAGATTCTTTCTCAAGATACTCTCCGCCCTCTCTTCTCCTACGCCTACATATTTCAGCATTTCTCCCTGGCAAATAGGACAAAGGGAAGAAAACTTAACTTTTTTTTCACAGCGGGGACAGCGCAAGACAGATTCTTTCTTCCAATACACAAAAGGAATATTGCAATTAGGACATTCTGCTATATAACCGCACTGACGGCAGCGAATAAAGTAAGAGAAACCCTTTCGCCTCCAAAAGACAGCTACTCTTTTACTATTACTTAGGTATTTATCAATAATACCCAGCGCCAGATGGGAAAATACGGGATAACGGCGTTTGCGAATATTGCGCAGGTCAAATATCTTTACCGTTATATTCTTTCTCTCTCTCAAATCCAAGAGCTTAAATTTATTCTCTTTAAGAAGAACATAAGCAGCAAGAGAGAAAAAGTCTGAGCTAATTATAAAATCAGACTTTGTCAGTTGAGACAATAACCACGCTATATCTCTTAAATTGTAGAAAGGCTTTTGAGGCTGGAAATAACCCGGAAAACTTTCTCCCTCTACAATTATCAACCCTAAATTAGTAAAAGGAGCAAAAATTGCCATACGCGTGCCAAGACATATAGAAACTTCTCCCTTACGAATCCTGAGCCAGTTATGGAACTGCCGGGACGGACTCTGAAAGCTGCTCAAATAAGCCAGGTGCGATTTAAACTCATCCCCCAACAAGAAAGCCGCTCTCTTTACGTCCTGCCAGCGGGGGAGACAAATAATAACCTGCTTACCACCGTTGATAGTTTCCTTTATCTGGCTTTTATATAACAAAAACCGTTTCTCTCCACGAAAATCTTCTCGTATATATATCCGTTTCTTCTTTTTAGGCTGAGATTGAGATAAAGGTTGTCTGGATAACTCTCTCGCAATGTTGATGTGTATTTTCTTTTTAGTCCGTAAGAGAAGAGGCAGGGCTGTCTTAAGTGATTCCCCATAAGAACAGAAATAATTACGGGAAAGATAGCGGCAAAATTTAAGTAACGAATATGGTAAAGAAGGGATATTTTCTAAAGGCTCTATGACTGTCTTCAATTTGTTCGCCGTATAAGAACTTCTCTGCCGCAAACCGGTAACTATTCCTACCTCTTTGCGGTTACGGAAGTCAACCAGTATTCTCATCCCTTTCCGCAAGGGAAAATTGCTCCTATAGTCAAAGCTATCCTTTAAAGGTAAAGGCAAAGACACTCTTACGATCATAACTTCGACAGAATACTGGCTATTTTGTCTGCTGCATCAGGAAAGTCGAAATTAATGAGTCTCTGACGCACGCGGGAGAACCGAGAAGGGTTATCCTTAAGGTTACGAAGAAGCTCTACTAACTCCAAAGCGGTAGAAGGCCTAAAACCCATTTTTTTCTTAAGAATAAATTCAACATTTCTTTCTTCCTGTCCATAAAACACATATATAAACACCATAGGTTTCTTCTTTACTAAACACTCTGACACAGAAATTCCTCCCGCTTTAGTAACTACTACATCTGCCAGTTCCATTACTTCCCAAATAGCCTCAATCCTGCCAAAAATCCGCAGGTAGCGGCAAGAACGAGCTATTTTTTCCAGATGTTCTTTCAACTGTAAATTGTCTCCGTAAGATACCAGCACTCCTACTTCGTCTTTTAACTCTTCAATAACTTTCTTTATAGGGCCCACTCCCATATCACTGCTAAAAATAAAAACGCAAAATTTATCCAGAGGCAGGGCATATTTTTTTGACAGTTCTCTACGGTCAAGAGGGTGAAAAAACTGCTCTCTCACCGGAATACCAGAAACTATAACCTTTTCCTTCTCCACTCCGTAATCTCTAATCATCTGCTCCCGGGTATCACTTGAAGCCACAAAGTAATAGTCAGTATAAGGATTCACCCAAAGAGGGTATGCGCCAAAATCAGTCACTACAGTCATAAGACGCAAAGAGATGTCCGCATGGCGCTTTTTATAATAGGAAACGAGGCTGGAAGCAAAAAAATGGGTCGAGATTACCACGTCTGGTCTTTCTCTATTTAAATAGCGAAAAAAACGAGCAAAAGAGATTAGATTGAACCAAAATACAATTTTCCCGCATAAAGCATGGGAATAAAGATTGTATAATAAATGCCAGAGAAAAGGAAATTTCGTAACTATAATACGATAACCTCTCTCGTAAAAACCCGGGAAGGAGGAGAATTTACCCAGGTCTATCAGCTTCACCGCGTTATTTTTATTCTCTCTGAGACGACTATAGAGACTCTGGGCTGCCATCCTATGACCGCTGCCGCAGTTTACATAAAGAAGGCATATCTTAGTCATACATCTTTCGTATTAGAGTCAATTATTAAATCTGCCGCGGTAAGGAGACTGTCGCTTATATAATCCGGTTTTTCCTCCCAATAGGGTTCTCTTTCTTTTTTTTCCCGACCAGAAAGTACTAATACGCTTCTGCATCCTGCGGCCCGGGCTGTTTTGATATCAATTATACTATCACCTATAAAATAAGATAGAATTTTGTTTTCTTGCGGCTTTATATTATTCTGGCGGTAAATCTCAAAAACCATCTTCGGGCTGGGTTTACGAAAAGAGCAGGCTTCTTCTTGTGTGTGGATACAATAATACACGCCGTCTATAAAAGCTTTTTGCTGGTCAAAATAGGAAAGAAAAGCGGCGGTCATATTCATCAAATCCTCTTTTTTTATCAACCCTTTAGAGACACAGGCTTGATTAGAAATAACAAATATTTTAAAACCAGCCGATTTGAGTTTTGCTATTGCTGCCGCAGCGCCAGGAATAATATGGAAGTCTTCCTTTTTAACTACATAATTTCCATCGCCCGGATACTCATTGATTACGCCGTCTCGGTCTACAAATACAAACTTGTTCATTGCGGTATTATCATCTTCCTGAGCTTTACTCTCATTAGGGCACCTAAAAGTATCACACCAGCCAGGCTCAGAAGAGAATAAATCTCAGTAGAATCTTCTCCTTTTAAAAATATTTGATTAGGCCAAGTAGAAAATAGAAAGGATAAAATTACTAAAAACCATCCTGCTAAGTCATTGGTATCTTTCTCTAATAAATAATAACTCAGAAACATAAAAGGAAACAATAAATAGATAAAGCCATGCACCCAGCCGTTAGGATTAAGCAAGGCCATAGCAACAAAAATAAAAGAGTACTTAAGTGGCTCACAGTTCAGGTGCTTTACGCGAGGGAAAAACGCCATCATGTAGACAAACAGATACACGGCCCCTACTAAGAAACCAAGAAAGAACGCGTTGAGATTTAAGATATTAACATGATATGGGCTGAAAGAAGAAAAGAATCTTATTAACATCGCCATTAATGATTGATTTTCATGCGTAGAAAGAGAATTAAAGTCCAAAGAGCTATGGCAGAGAAAAGGGAAAAAGCTCTTCTGCAAAAAGAAATTGTAATTCCAGCCAAGAAAAAAGGCAGGAAGTACAGAAAAAACTATAAGCGAAAACAGAAAAGCCAGCACGGCCCTGCGGCGGCGCAGAAATACCGGGAAAAAAAGCAGGCTCATATACTTCACCAGGGAAGAGAAAGCAAAAACCGCCCCCGCAAGAACATTTCTGTTCTTCTTAAGGCTCACCAGTGCAAACAACAAAGAAGAAAACATAAGAATATTGACCTGGCCTTCGTCAAAGTTATAGAGAATAAAACGTAAAGTAAAAACCGCCCCTAAGAAGTAGGTGATATTTCTGCGGCCTCGGCCGGTATGTTTATCAAATATGAGAAAACCTGACCAATAAAAACACAAAATTAAAAGAAGAAAGTTGAAACTAAACCACAAAGAAGCTGCTATTCTCTCCGGCAAGAGGCCCAGAGGCAGGAAAATTAAAGCACATAAAGGCGGATACTTAAAATTGGCTATTCTATCCTTGCGATAGGAAGAAGCATCATAAATATTTTTATGGCGTAGAAGTCTCTGGGCCGTATAATAATAGACATGAAAATCAGCATATTTCCTTTTAGGCATCTTATGTTGATAACGCCCAAAAGCAGCTATAAAAACAAGTATAATTATTAAGAGACACCACCGGTTTTGATTAAGACCGGCCCACCGGTTTTGTTTAAGAGCGGCCATATTTTCTCCGCGGATAAAAATAGAGAATATCACCTAAGGTCACAAAAATATGTTTAAATTTTACGGTACTTTTTCCTTTACGGCGCGGACGGTGCTTAATCCCTATTTCTCTAAAACGGCAATTATTATTTTTTGCTTTCAGTAAAAGTTCGGTATCAACAAAAAAATTATCTCGCTCTATACTTAGTTTCCTCAGGCAATCGCGGCGAAAAAGTTTAAAAGAACAATCTATATCCCGCACTCTCAATCCGAAAAGTAGCTGTATAAGCTTATTATATACGAAAGAATACAGTTTGCGTAGCCATATATCTTGCCGCTGTATGCGATAACCCACTATCAAGTCGTACCTCTTAATAGCATCTACAAAATCTTTCAGTTTCTCTATGTCAAACTGGCCATCGGCATCTGTATAGAATACAAGCTCTTTCTGCGCCGAGAAAAGGCCGCTGCGTAAAGCAGCGCCATAGCCGCGATT
>JAGGSQ010000038.1 GCA_021159015.1 Candidatus Omnitrophota bacterium
AAACATGCGGGCAATGTAAGTAAAAAGCTGCTTCGCAGAACATTGTCCGCTCACTCGCTTCAGCGTTAGGCTAAAACGTTAGGCGTTATTTGAAACAAGAGAAGTCTTAGGCTAAGCAGAGCTTGGGGGTAATAGAAGTAAATAAGATATGACACAATCTGGCTAAAGGGTAAACAGGAGCAGTTTTCCCTCTCGTTATTATGAAAAAAAAGAAAAGCATATCTATAATTGGTGCAGGTAGTTGGGGTACTACTCTTGCTATCGTTCTGGCTCGTCAAGGCATAAAGGTGTCTCTTTATAGTCTTTTCTCTTCCCAAAATGTTCAAATGTCCCGCCAGAGAAAAAATCAGTTATTTTTAAAAGGAGTAGCTTTTCCTCCGTGTCTTTCTATACCTTCCTCAGAAGAAGAGGCTCTGAAAAGTGAAGTTATTGTTATAGCTATACCGGTGAAGTTTCTACGGCGTTCTTTGCACAAGATAAAAAAGCGGAGTGACTTTAGCAGCAAGTTCGTCTTGAGTCTCAGCAAAGGAATAGAAGTATCTTCCTTGGAACGCCCTTCTCAAATAATAAAATCAGAGTTGAATTTATCGTCTTCGCAAATAGCAGTTTTATCGGGACCTACTATCGCCAGGGAAGTACTGGCAGGGATTCCTTCGGCAGCTATTATCGCCTGCCAGAATCTGAAAGAGGCCCAGGAGCTGCAAAAGGTACTTTCTCACGCTAATTTCCGTATATACCTGAGTAGAGATATAGTAGGAGTAGAGATAGGGGGGGCTCTAAAGAATATTATTGCTATTGCTTGTGGTATAGCTGATGGGCTTAGATTTGGCACTAATACCAAGGCCGCCCTTCTTACGCGCGGTCTGGCAGAAATATCCAGATTAGGGATAAAATTGGGTGCTGATGTGTCTACTTTTTTTGGTTTGAGTGGTTTGGGTGATTTGGCAACAACCTGTTTTTCTTCTTATTCTCGTAATAGATTTGTGGGAGAGCAGATAGGTAAGGGCAGAGATATTAAGAAGGTACTTTCTGAAATGAAGATGGTAGCAGAGGGAGTGGAAAGTGTACGGGCCGTTTACCGTTTAAGCAGGCGGATGAAAGTAGATATGCCTATAACGCGTGAAGTCTACAAGGTACTTTACCAAAGGAAGTTGCCTCGTCAAGCGGTGGCTACTTTAATGCAGCGGCCCCTCAAACTCGAATCAATAAGATAATGGCAGAGAATTCATCTGAAGGAAAAAGGAAAAATGTAGTAAAGTCCTGGGGGGTTTTGTTATGGTCAGTGGTGAGAGCGGATGGAAAGATAAATAAAGAAGAAGTAGATAGAATACGCCAACAACTTGAAAAATTACATTTAGACCCGAGAGAAACAGAGGAAGCCCTTGCTTTTACTAAGAAACTGGAAGAAGAAAGAATTGACATATATAGTTTTGTACGGCCCCTGATGCGAGAGCTCAACTATAGAGAGAAAGTTGCCTTAGTAAAAGAGTTGTTTGCTGTAGCTTTCTCAGATAAGAGCCTTGCCTCTGAAGAACTAGAAGCCATAAGAACTATAGCTAATATTTTTTATATTTCCCATAAGGACTTCATTCAGGCCAAATTAGAGGCGCAAAAGGAAGCAGGACTTAGAACTTTTAATTTCTAAGAGATTCTCAAAAGAGAGAGGAGAAAGAGTTGTTAACTTGACAGGGCAGGAATAATAAATATAATAGCTACTACATTTATTTAACTGTCCCAGTTAGACTATGGCACAGGTAAGTCTGGTAAATGTAAAGAAGGTTTTTGCGGGAGGAGTGGAAGCCGTAAAAGGCATAGACTTAGGAATTGAGAATAAAGAGTTTATAGTCTTAGTAGGCCCTTCTGGATGTGGTAAAAGCACTACCCTGAGAATGATTGCGGGACTGGAGAGTGTAACTTCAGGGAAGATTTATATCGGCGATAGAATGGTAAATGATGTGCCGGCCAAGGACCGTAATATAGCCATGGTTTTTCAAAATTACGCTCTTTATCCTCATATGAGTGTGTACGAAAATATGTCTTTTGCCCTGCGCCTGCGGCGCTACCCTAAATCAGAAATTGACCGGAGGGTGAAAGAAACGGCTCAGATTCTGGGGATTAATAAGCTTTTAGACCGTCGGCCTAAAGAACTTTCCGGGGGTGAAAGACAAAGGGTGGCTTTAGGAAGGGCTATTGTTCGGAAGCCGCTGGTGTTTTTGTTTGATGAGCCCCTGAGTAATTTAGATGCCAAGATGCGTGTGCAGATGCGCTCAGAAATTCACAGGCTTCATCTGCGTCTTCAGACTACGATGATTTACGTTACGCATGACCAGGTAGAAGCTATGACCCTGGGGTCTCGCATTGCGGTAATGAAAGGCGGCCGTATCCAGCAGTTTGATGACCCTTTGGAAGTGTATAATAATCCTGTTAATCGTTTTGTAGCTGGCTTTATTGGCTCGCCACCTATGAACTTTATTGAGGGGCGCCTGGTAAAAAGAGACGGGCACTTATATTTTAACGAGGGCTATTTTGAAGTAGGAATTATTGAGAGGATGTATAAGCCGCTAAAGGATTATATTGGTAAAAAAGTTATCTTCGGTATAAGGCCTGAGAATATATACGATAAACTCTTTGCTACTTTAGCTTCCGAGGATAATACCGTCCGGCTGCGCTGTGAAGTGGTAGAACCTATGGGTTCTGAGAACCATCTCTATCTTACTACTTTGCAACATTCTTTAATAGCCCGCGTAGAAGCAAATAACCGTCCTAAAGCAGGTGAATATATAGAAATGGTATTTGATATGGAAAGAGCCCATTTCTTTGATAAAGATACTGAAAAAACCATTGTTTAGAATACCCCTCTTCCATTTCCTTTTACTTTTTAGTTTTGTTATATTTTCTCTTCTAAGTGTAACCTTCTATCCTCCCTGCAGTTTTATTGTTATTTTAGGCGTTAGTCTAGTTTTTCTTGCGGTTCTAATCGTTGTTAAGCACTATCAGACTTTAAAGATAAAGAATGAATTATGGCGTAGCACTCTTCAGGAAAAAATTAATAAGGCCTCAGTCGATTTAAATTCCAAAAGCGAGATTGCTCTTTCTTTAAAAGAAGAGCTAGGGCGGCTGGAGTTATTGGAGTCTTTAGCTAATAATTTCTCCCAGGTAAATGAACCTTTAGCGGCCTATGAACTTATTACTCACACGCTAGCCCAGGCTTTCTCACGTTGTGACATAATTATGATTTATTTGGCCAATCCTGAGGATACCTCTCTGAATCTTGTGTATTCCCTAAACAAAATTCCCTTTGTGAAATTGACTGATAAAAAAGGAGATAGTCTTGATAGAGCTGCCTTGCGGGCAGCAAAAGGTATTATTATAGAAGATACAACTAATCCTCTTTCTACCTACCACGAATCTATAACTAACGCTCAGGCCAGAGGTATGAGTTCTTTAATTGTCTTGCCTTTGGTTATCAGAAATAAAGATGTAGGAGTCTTGAGGCTTGAGTCGCGGATGAGGGGATACTTCAGCATAAAAGATTTGCGTTTTGTCTCTGTAGTTTCGGACCTGGCCGCTGTAGCTATAGATAAAGCTCGTCTTTACCGCCGCGTAGAAGAACTGGCCATTAAAGACAGCCTTACGGGCTTATACCTGCGGGGGTATTTTTTTGAAAGGCTTAAAGAAGAAATGCAGAAGGCTTTTATAGCGCAAAAGTCAGTAGGGGTATTGATGCTTGATATTGACTTTTTTAAGAAGATTAACGACCGCTACGGCCATGTAGTGGGTGATCTGGTCTTGAAGAGACTGGCGGGGATAATAAAGAAGTCTTTGGGGCCAGCAGGCAACATTGCTTGCCGTTTTGGCGGAGAGGAGTTTCTGGTGTTATTTCCTTTTCATTCGCCGCAAGAGATGCTCACAGTGGCGGAGGCTATTAGAAAGAAAGTAGAAAACAGCAGTATTGATTTTCGGCGCAACAAAATTAAATTTACGGTATCAATTGGCGTGGCTACTTTTCCTCAGGACGCAAAAATGCTGGATGACTTAATTATGGAAGCTGATAATGCTCTTTACCGGGCAAAAAAGGAAGGAAGAAATAGAGTATGTTCTACTGCTTCTTAGATATAGCTTTAGGAGCACTCTTTTTCTACTATTTCCAACGGCGTTTTTATCTTTATGGGCAGAAAGAGAGAAAAGAATTAGAAAAATATCAACAACACTACGAGGCATTGACTAAAAAAATAGAGAAACTGGAAGCGGAAATTAAAGAGGGGGAAGAAAGAGTATATGATATATGGAATATTTATCAAATTAACAAACAGCTTCTGGAGATTCTAGATATAGAGAAGTTATGTTCGCTTTTTGTAAATAACCTGCGGCGGCTTATATATGTGGAAGATGTTCAATACTTGGATTACAGATTGAGAGATGCAGAATATATCGTTTCTCCTTTCCCGTATCTGGATAAGGTAAGCTATCTTCATATAAAGTGCCGGAAAGAGAAAGAGAAACAGATTTTACATATTATATCTCAATATCAATTAATCTTTCAACGTTTGAAAATGTACCGGCGTTTTCATGAATTGTCTCTTTCCGACGAGCTTACGGCTCTTCCTAACCGGCGTTATTTCATGCAGCGCTTTGAAGAAGAATTTGCACGCGCGAAGCAGTTCAATCTGAGTCTAAGTTTTTTTATGATCGATATTGACGATTTCAAATTATTTAATGATAAGTATGGACATCTAGTAGGGGATGCCGTCCTGAAGAATGTGGCGAAGGCTTTATCTAGCAATCTACGTGAGATAGATTTATTAAGCCGTTTTGGGGGGGAGGAGTTTGCGGTTATTCTGCCTGAGACGGAGAAAAATCATGCTGTCTCTATTGGAGAGAGAATCAGAAAGAAAGTAGAAGAAAATGTGCTTTTTGTTTACGACGAGAGACTAAGAGCTACAATCAGCATAGGCGTTGCTACTTTTCCTCAGGATGTTAAAGATAAAGAGCTACTGTTGGAGCTGGCAGATAAAGCCCTTTATAAAGCTAAGAAAGAAGGCAAAAATCGCGTAGCGTTTTTTTAAGGTTGAAAAAGTAACTATTTTTCCTATTATATGATGGTATAAATGGGGACGTAGCTCAATTGGGAGAGCGCTACCTTCGCATGGTAGAAGTTGCCGGTTCAAGTCCGGTCGTCTCCATTTTTATTCTTAAGATGGATAGAATACAGAAGTCTTTTGTTCTATTTTTTCTTTCTTTTCTTCTAACCTTTCCTCTCTTTCCTAAGACAATAAAGCCGCCTTCTGCCGCAGGGACTTTTTATCCTAAAGATAAGCACAAGTTAGCAGAAATGATAGACGGCTTTTTAGCTTCAGCTTCTCCTCCTGTTTTTTCTCATATTTACGGCCTTGTGGTTCCGCATGCCGGATATATTTATAGTGGACAGGTAGCCGCCTGGGGATTTAAAGCTTTGAAGGGTAAAAAGTACCAAAGCGTGATTATTCTGGCTCCTTCTCATTTCTATGATTTTGAAGGTGTATCTATTTTTAAAGAAGGCGTTTTTGTTACGCCTCTAGGAGAATTGGAGGTTGATAGTAAGATTGCTTCACAGCTGCTAAATCGTCTTGACTTTGCTTCTTTTCTTCCTTATGTCTACAACCGGGAGCATTCTGTGGAAGTGGAGCTTCCTTTTATTATTAAGGTATTAGGGAAAGTAAAGATAGTGCCGATTCTTTATGGAAGAATGAGCAAGGAGGAGATAGATAAGTTAGCAGAAGAGATTTTTGATATAGGAGAAAATAATTCTATTCTTCTTATTGCTTCTTCCGACCTTTCCCACTATTTTTCTTACTCCCAGGCAAAAATTCTTGACAGGCGTACTCTTTCTTTTATTGAGAAAGAGGACGAAGAAGGGCTCCGGCTTTGTTATAAAATGGGTGAATGTAAAGCTTGCGGCATTTATCCTTTGCTTACTTTTATGCACTATGCTAAACTAAAAAAAGCTAAAGTTAAATTGGTTTATTATGCTAATTCGGGAGATACTTATGGTAATAAAAACGCCGTAGTAGGTTATGCGGCATTGGTGGCCGAGGAAAGTAATGGTTTGGAAGGAAATGATACAGGGGTAACTAAGGAGGAGCAAATGTCTTTAGATGAACAGGCAAAAAGGTATCTCTTGAAGCTGGCGCGTCAAAGTATAGAGGCTTATTTAGATAAGAGGAGTCTCAAGATAGAAGAGCCGTCCTTAGCAATTTTACGGGAGAAAAGAGGAGCTTTTGTTACTTTAAAGGAAAAGGGGTCTCTGAGGGGGTGTATTGGTAATTTGATAGGTGATAAACCTCTCTATCTGACGGTGAAAGATATGGCTGTTGCGGCGGCAGCTTCTGATCCTCGCTTTCCTCCTTTGAGAAAAGAGGAATTGAAGGATATAGAAATAGAAATATCTGTTCTTTCTCCTCTCAAACAAATAGATAGTGTAGATGAAATTCAGTTGGGACGAGACGGAGTTTTGTTAAGAAAAGGATTTAATCAAGGCGTATTTTTGCCTCAGGTAGCCACAGAAACAGGGTGGTCGAAGGAAGAGTTTCTCAATACTTTATGCTGGCAAAAAGCCGGACTCCCCCGGGATTGCTGGAAAGACAAGAACACACAGATTTTTACTTTCACCGCCGAAGTATTTTCAGAAGAGGAATATAAAGAATGAAAAAGATAATCGTAAGTATTGATTGGGGAGGGACGTTTATTAAGCTGGGCATTTTTGATGCCGTATGCAGAAAGCTTTTATATTTTAAGAGATACTCTTCAGAGAAGTTAACTAAACCGGAAAGATTTTTCCCTGCTTTAGAGGGATTATTGCAGAAGTCTTTCCGGGAAAGAAAACTAAGTTATAGAAATATAGAAGGCACAGCCATAGGAGCACCGGGAATAATAGATATGAAAGATTCTTTTATATATTATCTTCCTAATATTGCGGGTTGGGAAAATTTTCCTTTTAAATATGAGTTTGAGAGAAAATTTCCTTTTCCTCTTTTGGTTTTTGACAATGATGCCAATCTTGCGGCGTGGGGAGAATTTAAGGAGGGGACTTTACGCGACAGCAATAACGCCGCTTTGGTTACTTTAGGTACAGGAATTGGCTGCGGTTTAATTATTGGTCGTCGTCTCTTTCATAGCCGTACTTCGGCCGCCGAAGCAGGGCATATGGCTATTAGCCTGCAGCGAAAAAAATGTAGTTGTTCTGCCTATGGATGTGTAGAGGCGTTTTTGGGAGAGGCGTTCTTCCTAGATAGTTTGGAGAAAAGATTCTGGCGGCAGTATAAAATACATACTTTAAAAGATTTATTTATCCTGGCGAAGAGAGGTAACCAGCAGGCTTTAGTTTATTGGGCACGTTATGGAAAGATTTTAGGAGTGTTTCTGGCAAATCTTATCAATCTCCTTAATCCCGACCATATAGCTTTAGGAGGAGGTATAAGTGGAGCCTTTACTTTCTTTAGGGCTGCTTTGGAAAGAGAACTTCAGAGACAGACTATGAAGCCTCAGCTAAGCCAGGTTGTAGTTACTAAAGCTTCTTTAGGAAATAGAGCTGGTGTATGGGGAGGATTCTGGCTGGCTAAAGAGAAACTAAAGAAATGATTATAGCCCGGAGCATAAAAAAAATAAGAGAAGTAATTCTACCTCTTAAACAGCAAGGTATAACAATAGGTTTTGTTCCTACTATGGGAGCCTTGCATGAGGGGCACTTAAGTTTAATAAAAAAGGCGCGTATTCAGACTCAGTTTTTAGTAGTAAGTATATTTGTTAATCCTATTCAGTTTGGTCCCCGCGAGGACTTCAAAGTTTATCCTCGCCGCCTCAGCCGGGATAAAAAGTTATTAAGGCAAGCAGGGGTTGATTTGCTATTTTATCCCTCTGCCTCTCAAATGTATAAGCAGGATTTCTCAACTTATGTAGAAGAGACTACTCTTAGTCACGTCCTCTGTGGTCTGTCACGCCCGGGACACTTCCGGGGCGTGACTACAGTGGTAGCTAAATTATTTAATATAGTGACGCCGGATATTAGTTATTTTGGCCAGAAAGATTACCAGCAAGCTCAGATAATAAAAAGAATGGTGGCAGACTTAAATTTTAATATTAAGATTAAAGTCTTGCCTATAGTCAGAGATAAAGATGGTCTGGCTCTAAGTTCGCGTAATTCCTATCTTGATAAAATTTCCCGTCAGCAAGCACTTTGCTTGTATCGAGCTTTACAGCGGGCCAAAGCTCTTATTGCCAGCGGCGAAAGAGATGCGGTGAGAATAAAGAAAAATATTAGGTTATTTATGAGGAAGTTTTCTCTGGCTAAGATAGATTATGTAGAGATTGTAGATGCGGAGACTTTAAGAGAAGTAAAAGTAGTCAAGAAAAAGGTAGTTATTGCGTTGGCAGTGTTTATAAAGGGCGTAAGACTTATTGATAATATGTTAGTGGATATGAAGAAGGGAAGGTTTATCTGATTATGAGAAAGATTAGGTTGGGAATATTGGGGTGTGGAACTATTGGAAAGGGAGTAGCAGAATTTGTCCGCAAGAATAAGGATATGAAGAATAGGATAGAGATAAGGTGCCTTTATGATAAAAGAAAAAGAGAGCCTCTGGCCCTTAAAAGCTCTTTGGGTCTGGAGGCAGAAATTTGCTCTTCTGTAGAGGAGCTGATAAATAAGTGTGACTGTATACTGGAGACAGCCTCTCAGGCCGCGGCAGAGAGATTAGTAAGACTTAGCTGGAGTAAAAAGAAAAAGCTGATTATTGTGAGTAGTGGGGTATTTTTAAGGAAGCCAAAATTGGCTCGCCAGATACAGAACAGTCTGCTTACCGTATATGTCCCTTCAGGAGCAGTAGCCGGTATTGATGGGGTGAAAGCGCATGCGTTAGGGGGAATTAAAAGTATAGAGATTATTACTTCTAAACCTCCTTCTGGTTTGGCAAGGGGGACTTCCGGAGTTATTTTTGAAGGTAGTGCTTCTGAGGCGGTAAAACTTTTTCCTCACAACATCAACGTTGCTTCTACTTTGGAGTTAGCTTCTAAATTCAGTAAGATAAGGGTGAAAATCCGGGTTTCTCCTCGTCTTAAAGCTAATCTTCATTATATCAAGCTAACATCTCATATAGGGCGTCTAAAAGTGAAAGTAGAAAATGCCCCTTCTCCTAATCCCCGCACCAGCCGATTGGCTATATTTTCTGTTATCTCTCTTCTGGAAAGTATGGTTAGTGCGTTAAAAGTAGGAAGCTGAGTTATTCCGGGAGAGATATTTTGATAATCTTATAATGGAGCTTTCCGCGGGGCACTTGAATTTCTACTTCTTCTCCTTCACTTTTTCCCAGTAAGGCTTGGGCAATAGGAGAGCTGATGCCAATCTCATTTTTTTCAAAGTCAGCTTCTTCATTGCTGAGTAAAGTATAAGAAAATTCATCTCCATTCTCAAGGTCTTTAAGTTTTACCTTCAGCCCTATAGCTACTTTGTCTGTATTGATGTCGCTTTCTTTGATTATTTCAGCCTGAGCCAGTTTTCCTTCTAACTCTGCAATTCTTTTTTCTATCTGGGCTTGTTCTTCTTTGGCGGCGTCATATTCGGCATTTTCTGAGAGGTCTCCTAAGAGGCGGGCTTCTCCAATTCGTTGGGATATTTCTTTGCGCCGTACATTCTTTAAATATTCAAGCTCCTGAAAGAGTTTGTCGTACCCTTCTTGAGTGAGGTAAATTTTATTATCCATTGTTTTGGAGGAGATAGGCCCCCTCTTTTTTATAAGAGGAGGCCTGAGATTTTACTTTACCAGCTCCTTGAGTTCTTTGGAAGCTTTGAATACTACTTTTTTCTTGGCCGCAATTTTAATTTTCTCTTTGGTTTTGGGGTTTATTCCCATACGGGCTTTAGTGTGTTTAACTTTAAATGTTCCGAAGCCAGCAATAGCTACATCTTCTTTTTTCTTAAGGGTTTTTTTAATACCTTCTAATATTGTGTCTACTATCTCTTGGGCCTGTTTCTTCGTTGCGGCTTTTTCGGCAACCAATTCCACCAACTCTTTCTTGTTCATTTTACCTCCTTTTTTATTATGGTTTCTAAAAGCCTTTTATTTTTATATCCGAACTCTTCTCCCTTGTCAAGAACTTATTATTTGTTTAAATCAGGGACTATACTTGCCAAGAAACATTTGACGCTTTCTGTTTTTTGTTTTAGAATTAAACTGTGAAAAAGACGCAAGTAGCCATAATTGGTGTGACTGGTTTTACGGGAGAGCGGTTGGCCAATATATTGCTTAGCCATCCGCAAGTTGAACTCAGCTATGTTACCGCCCGCCTTATAGAGCCTAAGCCTTTAGCAGAGATTTTTCCTTATCTGGAGAAGAAAACTCAACTGGTATGCGAAAATTTCAAGGAAGAAAAAGCCCTCAAAAAGGCAGAGGTATTTTTTCTTTCTTTGCCTCATACGGTATCTTTTACTATTGCGCCTTTCTTGCTTAAGGGAGGGAAAAAAGTAATTGATTTATCGGCAGATTATCGTATTAAAGACACCCTTCTTTATAGGAAATATTACCAGAAGCTCCATAAAGACAGGAAGAATTTAAAAAAAGCTGTTTATGGATTGCCTGAATTCTGGCGGGCTAAGATAAGAGAAGCTTATTTAGTGGCCAATCCCGGCTGTTATGCTACAGCTGTATTACTGGTGCTCTTGCCGCTTCTTAAGGAGGGGATAATCAAAGATGACTTTGTGGTGATTGATGCTAAGTCAGGCGTTACCGGAGCCGGGCGCAGGGCGCTTTTAGATTATCATTTCTCCTTTATTTCTGAAAATGTGCGTGCTTATAAGCCGCTTACTCATCAGCATCTGGCAGAAATAAATCAGCAAATTTTTTCTTTTGCTCATAAAAGGGCTGTAGTGAAATTCTGCCCTCATCTTTTGCCTCTTAACCGGGGGATAATGATTACAGTCTACGGAAAACTTAAAGGAGGAAACTCCTCTTCCCGGATTAAAAAGGCCTATTTTAAATACTACCGCAGAGAACCCTTTGTAAGAGTTAGAGATTTTCTTCCTTTACTGCGAGACGTTTATAATACCAACTTTTGCGATATAGGATTTTCTTGTGATAGAGATAGTGTGGTAATAGTGGGGGTAATAGATAATTTAATGAAAGGAGCAGCTTCTCAGGCTGTCCAGAATATGAATATTATGCTGAGCTTAGATGAGCGGACAGGCCTTATCTAAATTTAAATTGCCAAAGGGATTTTGGGCGGGAGGAATATCTGCCGGTTTAAAGAAATCGGGGCGAAAAGATTTAGGTCTGATTTTTTGTCCTTCGGGAGCAAAAACAGCGGCTTTTTTTACTGCCTCTACGGCTCAAGCCGCTCCGCTTATTGTATCTAAGAGGCACCTTAATAAAAATAAAGGAGTAACCAAAGCCATTATTGTCAACAGCGGCAACGCCAATTGTTTTACCGGCTTAAGGGGTATAAAGGATGCTGAAACAATTTGCACTACGTTGGCAAAGAAACTGGGGGTTAAGACAGAAGAGATACTTATAGCTTCTACCGGGATTATTGGCAGGAGGCTGCCTAAAGATAAAATCAGAACTAAGCTGCCTTTATTGATAAATTCGCTTAATAAACAAGGCAGAGGGTTCCCCGAAGCTATTCTCACTACCGACAAAGTAATAAAGCTAAGCCGGCGTTCCTTAAGAGTAGGAAAGGAAATTATTAATATAGTAGGAGTAGCTAAAGGCTCAGGTATGATTTATCCCCATCTGCATTATCTTCATGCTACTATGCTGGGGTTTATATTTACTGATTGTTTAATAGATAAGAAGGCTCTGACTTTTGCCGCGCAAAAAGCAGTAGAGGATTCTTTTAATTCTATTAGCGTGGATGGATGTATGAGTACTAATGATACGGTGTTTTTCTTAGCTTCCGGCAAAAGTGTAAAAATAGTCAGAAACCAAGAGTACTTTAAAGAATTTTCCCGGCTTCTTTCCGAAGTATGCCTTGACTTAGCCAAGGCTATTGTTAAAGACGGCGAAGGGGCAACTAAGCTCGTAGAAATTGTAATTAAAGGTGCCTCCAGCAGGGCAGAGGCTAAAAGAGGAGCTTTTGCTATTGCCAACTCTAATCTGTTTAAGACCGCTATTTATGGTCAGAGTCCTAATTGGGGAAGAGTTGTAGCTGCTTTAGGTCAGGCCGGCTTAGATGTAAGGCATCTTAAAGCATCAAGCACATCTCTTAAAAAGAAAGAAGTAAGGGTTAGGGTTAATTTAGGTCGCGGCAAAGCTGCCAGCCGCGTTTTCACTTCAGATTTAAGTCCTGATTATATCAAAATTAACGCCGCTTATAGTTAGATTTATGCCGGAAGCCATTTTAAAAGGTATTTTTTCTCTTGAGCCGATAAAAATTTCCCTATTTTTATTTGGTCGTTTTTTTCTTAGCTTTACTGTATTGACAGGTGGAAAACAGAGTATAAAATGGAGAAGAAAAGTAGA
>JAGGSQ010000012.1 GCA_021159015.1 Candidatus Omnitrophota bacterium
TAAATTTCTTTATCCTCAAGGCCTTTGGTACAATGTAGTTTATGTACTTTTGTTGTTTTTCTTTATGTATTTTTATACGGCTATTGTTTTTAACCCCGTAGAGATTGCCAATAACCTGAAGAAATACGGCGGTTTTATTCCGGGAGTGCGTCCGGGGCCTAATACGGTGAAATATTTAGATTATACTGCTACTCGTCTCGTGTTTGCGGGATCAGTTTATGTGGCTATAATTGCCATATTGCCGTCATTGATTATTAAAACTTTTCGTATTCCTTCTTACGCTATCGCTTCCTTTTTTGGTGGTACTACTATTCTTATCTTTGTAGGAGTAATGCTGGATACTATGCGGCAGATAGAATCACAGCTTATTATGCGTAACTACGAAGGATTTTTGCGCTCAGGAAGAATAAGAGGGAGGAGATGAACTTAGTACTACTAGGAGCTCCCGGAAGTGGTAAAGGCACGCAAGCAGAGATACTGGCGCGTAACTTTTCTCTGCGTCCAGTTTCTGTGGGAGATATTTTGCGGGAGGAAGTGAAGAAAAACAGTAGTTTGGGTCAGGAGGTAAATGTTTATATGCAGAAAGGAGTACTGGTTCCCGATGAAATAATAGGAAAGGTTATTGAGCTTTACCTCGATAGAAGCAAGGGTTTTGTTCTGGATGGTTTTCCCCGCAATCTGGCACAAGCAAAAATGTTGGGTGATATACTTACAGACTTAAATAAAAGACTTACAGCCGTAATATACTTTGATATTAGCCGCGAGAAAATTATTGAGAGACTTTCGGGACGGCGGATTTGCAAAAAGTGTGGGGCTATATATCATATTAAGAATATGCCGCCACAAAAAGAGGGTATGTGCGACCGCTGTGGGGGAGAATTGGTAAGAAGGAGCGATGATAATGAAGAGACCATCAATAAAAGATGGGAAGTTTTTTGGCAACTGAGCGCACCTTTGATAGATTACTATAAAGATAAAGGGCTTCTGCTTACGGTAGATGCTAGTAAAGAAAAGGAAGCAGTATTTGATGAAATAGCAGCGAAGATTAAGGAGTATGATAAAGATAAAGTCGCCTGAGGAAATAAAATTGATGCGCCAGTCAGGAAAGATCCTGGCGGAGATTCTAAAGAAGCTCGTTCGTTTTGTGCGAGCCGGTATGAGTACTAAATTGGTAGAGAAGGAAGCAGAGAGAATGATGCAAGAGAAAAAGGTTATTCCGGCTTTTAAAGGTTATTATGGATACCCAGCCTCTCTATGCATTTCTCTTAATGAGGAGTTGATTCATGGTATTCCGCGCGAAGATAAGATTATAAAAGGAGGTGATTTAATTAGTATTGACTTTGGTGTAAAATATGAGGGCTATTGTTCTGATATGGCATATACTTTTGCTATTGGCAAAATAGATAAAACACAGCGTCATCTTCTCGCCGTAGGTAAAGAGGCTTTACGTAGAGCCATAAAAAGGGTAAGAGAAGGCGCTTTTCTGGGAGATGTAGGTTTTTCGATTCAGGAATTTGTGAAGAAGGAAGGGTTTTTTGTAGTGAAAGACTTTGTAGGGCATGGGATAGGTAAGGATCTCCACGAAGAGCCGGAAGTACCTAATTTTGGCCGTGAGGGTGAAGGCGTATGTCTAAGGAGAGGTATGACGTTAGCGATTGAACCTATGATTACACAGGAGACGGAAGAAGTGAAGATAAAAGAGGATGGATGGACGGTAGTCTCCGCCAGCGGTAAACCTTGTGTCCATTTTGAGCATACGGTTGCGGTAACAAAAAGGGGATGTTTGATTCTTACTAATTAATTAGTCTATGGCTAAAGAAGAACTAATTGAAGCGGAAGGAGAAGTAATTGAAGTCTTGCCCAATGCTATGTTCAGAGTAAGACTGGATAACGGTCATACTATTTTAACTCATAGTGCGGGGAAGATGAGATTACATTTTATTAGGATTTTGGCGGGTGACCGGGTGAAAGTACAGATTTCTCCTTATGATTTAAGTCGGGGGAGAATTGTCCTAAGGATGAGGTAGGATTATGAAAGTGCGTTCTTCCATAAAAAGAATGTGTGAAAGTTGCAAAATAATCAGACGCAAAGGTGTGGTGCGGGTTATTTGCAAAAACCCTAAACACAAACAGCGCCAAGGATAAGGGGGTAAGATGCCGAGAGTTTTAGGGGTAGATATACCTAAGGATAAAAAAATTCATGTGTCTTTGCGTTATCTTTATGGAGTAGGACCGGCCAATTCCCTTTTAATTCTAAAAGAAGCAGGAGTTGACCCTGATAAAAGGGCTGATGCGTTGAGTGACGATGAACTTTCTCGTATTGTGCATGTGATTCAGTCCAAGTACAAAGTAGAAGGTGAATTGCGGCGGATAGTATCGCAGAATATAAGAAGGCTGATTGAAATTGGCTCCTATCGGGGTCTGCGGCACAGAAAAAAGCTCCCTGTGCGCGGACAACGTACCCGTTGTAACGCTCGGACTCGTAAAGGGCCGCGGCCACGCGTAGGAGGACTCAAAAAGAAAGGTTAATTATGGCAAAAAAGAAACCGAGAAAGAAAAAAAAGATATTACGTGTCGTAACTAAAGGCATTGCTTTTATTAAGTCTACCTTTAATAATACCATGATAACCATAACTGATTTGGAAGGAAATGTTCTGGCGTGGAGCTCGGCAGGAGTGGTCAAATTCAAAGGTACGCGTAAATCTACTCCTTTTGCAGCTCAAAAAGCAGCTTTGGACGTAGCCAAAAAGGCAAAGGAGTATGGTATAAAGGAATTGGAAATTAGAGTAAAAGGTCCCGGGCCCGGTCGGGAAGCGGCTATTAGGTCTCTACAGAATGCTTCTCTATTAATCAGGAGAGTAAAAGATATTACGGCCATTCCTCATAATGGATGTCGGCCGCGTAAGAAAAGAAGGGTATAACTAAAGGAAGGGAGTATGGCGAGATATATTGGTCCAGTTTGTAAACTTTGCCGCAGAGAAGGAGCTAAATTATTTTTAAAGGGTACAAAGTGTATTACAGAGAGTTGCCCCATGACAAAAAGACCTTATGCTCCTGGCGAGCATGGGAAGAGAAGTTTCAAGCCTTCTTATTACAGCCAGCAGCTGCGAGAGAAACAGAAAGTTAAGAGAATTTATGGAGTGTTGGAGCGTCAGTTCCGTAGATATTTTTCTCTTGCTGACCGGTCAAAAGAGGTTACGGGAAAAGTACTTACCCAGCTTTTAGAAAGACGTCTGGATAATGTTATCTTTAGGCTACTTTTTGCTCTCTCTCGTGCTCAGGCAAGACAGATAGTAAGGCATGGTTTTGTTTTTGTTAATGGAAGACGAGTAAATATCCCTTCCTATTTAGTAAAGCCTGACGACAAAATAGAAATAAAGGGGGCTGATAATATCAAAAAAATGATAAAGGAGAATATAGAGGTTAATTCTAAAAACCGCAGCGTAGTGGCTTGGCTTTTTCAAGATAAGGATAACTTGAAAGGAGAAGTTCTGAGAATGCCAGAGCGGGAAGACATAAGTCTGCCCATAAACGAACAATTAATAGTCGAGCTGTATTCTAAATAGTTTTTTTGAATAAAGGAGGATTTGATGGGTATTAAATGGCGTGATTTTCAATTTCCCAAAAGAGTAGTTATAGAAGAAGATACTTATTCTTCTACTTATGGGAAATTTAGAGCCGAGCCTTTTGAGAGAGGCTATGGTATAACTTTAGGGAATGTTTTCCGTAGAGTGCTGCTTTCTTCCATTGAGGGCACAGCGGTAACGGCAATAAGGATTGAAGGAGTTGCGCATGAATTTTCTCCTATAAAGGGAGTGATGGAGGATGTATCAGAAATTATCTTGAATATTAAAAATTTAGTGTTACGTTCCTTCAGTCGTTCTCCTAAGACCATTTCTATAAAAGTTAATAAGAAAGGTGAAGTGAAAGCCAGTGATATAATTACTGATGAGTCAGTAGAAGTTATTAATAAAGATTTAGCGATAGCGACTTTAACGGAAAATGTAGAGTTTAATATGGAGATGGATGTAGCTAGAGGGCGGGGTTTTGTGTCGCAGGAAGACAATCGCAGGGAAGATGCGCCTGTAGGTACAATACCGGTTGATTCAATTTTTAGTCCTGTAAAAAGAGTAAATTTTAAGGTGGAGAATGTCCGCGTGGGGAACCGTACTGATTATGATGCTTTGATTCTAGAAGTATTTACCAATGGCAGTATTGAGCCAAAAGATGCTGTGGTGTATGCGGCTACGGTTTTCAACCGCCATCTGGGGCTGTTTACGGGACTGGGCGAGATTATAGAAGAAGAAGAGGAAGAAGAACTTACATCGGAAGAAAAAGCAATCTATGAGAAACTTAAGCTGCCCGTTTCGGAAATAGAGTTATCAGTAAGAAGCGCTAACTGTCTGCGTGAGGCTGAAATCAAGACCCTGGCTGATTTAGTCTCGAAAACGGAGCAAGACCTGCTGGCTTTCAGAAACTTTGGACGTAAGTCTTTAGATGAAATAGTCAGTCTCTTAAAGACAATGGGGCTTTCTTTAGGAATGAAAGTAGATAAAGAAAAACTTAAAAAAGTGTAGATTGTCATGAGGCACCGTAAAGACAAGCTGAAGCTTTCCCGTCCGCGTAGTCAGCGAAAAGCACTCAAAGATTTATTAGTGAGAAATTTGATTTTACAAGAGAAAATCAAGACGACTCTAGCTAAAGCTAAAGTTGCCGCACGTTTTACAGAGAGACTTATTAGTTTAGCTAAAAAAGACAATTTGTCTTCTCGCCGCCGTGCCTATGCAGTATTAAAAGATCATTCTTTAGTGAGACATCTTTTTTCTGAGATTGCCCCTCGTTTTAAAAATATCAAAGGAGGCTACACTCGTATACTAAAATTGAACCACCGCAAAGGCGATGGGGCACCTTTAGCTTTAGTAGAACTAATGTCTGTAGCCATTCCGGAGAGTCAGGTCAAGCCTTCTAAACCAGCCGAATCTCAGAGAGAAACTCCTGCGGGAGAGAAGAAGAGGAAGCCGAGAGAGGAAAAGACAAAAGTCAAGAGGAAAGGACTGGGGCGTTTATTTAAGAAATAAATTCCTTATGCCTGCTACAATAGTAGAGAAGATATTCTCGAGTCACTCTTCGCAGAAACTTAAAGCGGGAGATGTTGGAATCTGTAAAGTTGATTTTTGTTATTCGCAGGACGGTACTTCGCGCTTAGTTATAGATGCTTTAGGGGAACTGAGGTGCAAGAAAGCCTCCGTGCCGCATTATGAGATGTTTATAGATCATAGTGCTCCCTCTCCTAATTTGGGAGTTTCGCGTGTCCATAAAGAGATGCGCCAGTTTTGTAAAAAAAGAAAATGTAATCTTTCTGAGGTAGGAGAAGGGATATCTCATCAAATAGTTTTAGAGGAAGCTAAAGTGCGTCCCGGCCAGCTCGTTCTGGGGGCAGATTCTCATACTTCTACCGGTGGAGTATTGGGAGCATTGTGTCTGGGAGTGGGTTCTACAGATTTGGCGGTAGCAGTAGCATACGGTAAGAATTGGTTTAAGGTTCCTGAGACAATTAAGATAGTTATAAAAGGAAAATTGCCACGCGGGGTATATAGTAAAGATATAGCATTAGAAATTGTGAGAAAATTTACGGCCAAAGGAGCTACCTATAAAGCCATAGAGTATACCGGGCCCGTAGTTAGAAATCTTTCCCTAGAGGCACGTGCTACCTTGACTAATATGAGCATTGAGTTTGGAGCCAAAACTTCTTTTGTTGTTCCTGATAAAAAAATGATTGATTATTTGGCTGAAAGAGGAGTTAAAAGAGTGAAGCCGGTTTATCCCGATAAAGATGCGCGTTATGAGAAAGTGGTGGAAATAGATGTGTCAAAGCTTTCTCCTCTAGTGGCATGTCCACATATGGTAGATAACGGAGTAGAAATAGAGAAAATAAAGGGTAAAAAGATAGACCAAGCTTATATTGGCACTTGTACTAATGGGCGTCTGGAAGATTTAATGATTGCCGCTAAAATACTTAAGGGTAGAAAGGTTAAATCAGGAGTAAAACTTTTAATTGCGCCGGCGTCCCGCCGTGTGTTAAAAGAAGCTTATAATAAAGGTTTAATAAAAATATTCTTAGAAGCAGGAGCCGTCTTGCTCACTCCTGGTTGTGGGCCGTGTGTAGGGACCCATCAGGGAGTGCCAGCAGATGGAGAGGTAGTACTTTCTACCGCAAACCGAAATTTTAAAGGCCGTATGGGAAATCCTAATGCTTTTATCTATCTGGCTTCTCCTGCTACGGTAGCTGCTTCGGCTTTAGAGGGAAAAATTGCTGATCCGCGTCGATATCTAAACTAAGGAGGGATTTTATGGTTACTATAAAAAGACTTCTCGAGATTACGATGGAAAGAAGTGCGTCTGACCTTCATCTTACTGCTAATACGCCGCCTGTCTTAAGAATTGATGGTAATCTTCATGTCTTGAGCGATGAATTTGAGCCGTTAGAGTCTGACAAACTAAAGGGTCTGATTTACAGTATTCTTTCTGATACACAAAAAGAGAATTTCGAGAAAAATAAGGAGCTTGACTTTTCTTATACTACGACAGGACTGGACCGCTTTCGCATAAACGTACATATTCAAAGAGGGAATGTAGAAGCAGCCTTTAGAAGAATCCCCCGTAATATTCCAAGCTTGAAAGAGTTAGGTCTGCCGGAGGTGGTAGAAAATTTAGCTCGCAAGCCTAATGGCTTAGTGCTAGTGACAGGGCCTACTGGCGTAGGTAAGAGTACAACTTTAGCGGCTATGGTAGATTTGATTAATAATGAAAGAGAATGCATGATTATTACCGTAGAAGACCCTATTGAGTTTGTTTATCCCAACCACAACAGCATCGTGAAACAACGGGAAGTTTATTCAGATACTTTGTCTTTTGCCGAAGCTCTCAAGCGGGCTCTACGGCAAGATCCTGATGTAATAGTAGTAGGAGAAATGAGAGATCTTGAAACAATATCTACGGCCCTTACAGCAGCAGAAACGGGCCATTTAGTCTTAGCTACTCTTCATACACCTGATGCCCCTCAGACCGTGCAAAGAATTATCGATGTTTTTCCTCCCTATCAACAACACCAGGTGCAGCTTCAGCTTGCTGATTGTATTCAGGGAGTTGTCTCCCAGACTTTACTACCACATGCTTCTGGCAAAGGGAGAGTTTTAGCCACAGAAATAATGATTGGTACTCCTGGCATAAAGAATTTGATTCGGGAAGGAGAAGTGGCTCAAATCCCCACCCTTATTCAGACCGGAGCTCAATATGGCATGCACACTATGGATAGATGCCTTAAGGATCTCTATAAAGCAAAGCTGATTACTTATGATGTGGCTATAAGCAAGGTTAAAAACGTACAGGAATTTAATATCTTATGAGGGAGAGAAATCTTTATGTATTTAGGTTTGGCAAGGATATCAATACTGATTTTATAATATCCGGACGCTACAAGTTTGCCATCACCGATATGCAAGAGCTGGCGAAGCATCTTTTTGAAGATATCCGCCCGGGCTTTTTCTCTCAAATAAAAGCAGTAGAACCTCGCAAAAGTATAATTGTGGCTGATGAGAATTTTGGTATGGGGTCTTCTCGTGAACAGGCTCCCTGGGTAATAAAAGAAGCGGGTATTTTTTGTGTCATAGCCAAAAGTTTCGCCCGCATATTCTACCGTAATGCTTTTAATATTGGGTTGGCTCTGGTGGAAGCGGATACAGACGGTGTTTCTGAGTCGGATATTGTTGATATCGATTTCTCTCAAGGGGTAATTTTCAATAAAACTAAAGTGGCTCGAATAGAATTCCGTCCTTGGAACAAATTTCAGCTTCAACTCGTAGAAAACGGCGGTATTGTAAATTACTTAAACCGCTACCACGATTTCAAAATTTAATTTTATGGCGAAAGTTACTCTAATTCGCGGTGATGGTGTAGGTCCAGAAGTGATAAGGGCGGCACAAATTTGTTTAGAGGCAGCAGGAGCCGATATTGAATGGGAAGAAGCTTTGGCAGGAGAGGCAGCTCGAAAGGAACAGGGTAGTCTTCTTCCTTCTCAAACCCTTGACTCTATCCGTAGAAATAAAGTTGCTTTAAAAGGGCCCCTTACTACTCCGGTAGGAGGTGGTTTTCGCTCTTTGAATGTAGAAATTAGGAGAAGGCTGGATTTATATGCATGCCTGCGTCCAGCTCGCTTTTGGGGGTCGGTACATTCTTTATACAAAGATGTAGATATTGTAATAGTGCGGGAAAATAAAGAAGATTTGTATGCGGGGATAGAATTTGATATAGATGATGAATTTACGGGTATCGTTAAAGATGAAATAAGAAAACGCACGCAGCAGGAATTTTCTTCTCATACTGCTATCTCTCTTAAAATTATTTCTCAAGAAGAAGCGGCAAGAATTGCCAGGTTTGCTTTTGAATACGCTTTGGCTAACCGCCGCAAAAAAGTCAGTTGTGTCCATAAGGCAAATATAATTAAGTTCTCCGACGGGCTTTTTCTTAAGACTTTCTATGAAGTAGCTAAGGAATATGAAGGTAAGATAGAAGCTAACGATATAATAGTGGACAATCTGGCTATGCAGTTGGTACAAAAGCCGCAGAATCTCGATGTATTAGTTTTGCCTAATCTTTACGGAGATATAATATCTGATTTAGCCGCAGGTTTAATTGGAGGACTGGGGATAGCACCGGGGGCTAACTTGGGAGATGGTATGGCAGTGTTTGAACCGGTGCATGGCGCTGCTCCTAAATATGCGGGTAAGAATATGGTAAATCCTACCGCTACTATTCTTTCGGCTGTGTTGATGCTGCATTATTTAGGACAAAAAAGAGAGGCAGCGATATTGGAGAAAGCAGTAAGGAGGGTGATTGAGGAAGGGAAAGTAGTTACTTATGATTTGCGTCAGGACCGCGATAAAAACAAAGCCGCTGGTACTCAAGAAATGGCTGAGGAGATTGCTAAAAAGGTAAGAGAAATTCGTGAGAAAGATTAAATTATCGATAATTGGTGCCGGGGCAGTAGGCAGCAATGTTGCCTTTCTAACTTTTCTTTACCATCTTGTCCCAGAATTAGTTCTAGTAGACATTAAGGGGTCTTTAGCTAAGGGGTTGGCCCTGGATTTAGAGGACGGAAGGTTTTTTCTTAACAGCAATACTGTTGTTAAGGGGGCAGACAAAATAAAAGAGATTTCCGGCTCAGATATTGTAGTTTTTACTGCCGGCATAAGCCGTCGCCCCGGTATGAGTCGGGAAGATTTGCTATCTACCAATGCTAAGATTGCTAAAGAAGTTGCGCTGAAAGTTAAAAAACTTGCTCCTGCTTCGATAGTAATAGTGGTAACCAACCCTTTGGATATTATCACTTATGTGTTCTGTAAATATACAGGATTTAAGCGAGAGAGGATTATTGGGATGGGGCTAGGGTTAGACGCAAGCCGTCTGTCGAATCTTATTTTTCATAAAATTGGCATCTCTCCTGCAGATGTTTCTCCCTGGATTCTGGGTATGCATGGCAAAGAGATGCTTGTGGCTAAGTTTACTAATATTAAAGGTATGAGTATGGGGAAATTTATTGATTCTGAATCCTGGCGAAAGCTAAAAGAACTTACGGTGAACCGAGGAGCAGAAGTAGTAAAATTCCTGCGCTGCGGCAGCGCGCGTTTTGCTCCCGCTTTGGGGGTAAAACAAATACTGGAAGCTATTGTTTTTGATAAGAGGAGTTTTGTCCTTGCTTCTATTATGTTGCAGGGAGAATACGGGATAAGAAATGTTTGTTTGGGAGTGCCGGTATTAATCAGCCGCCGGGGTGTGGACAAAATATTAGAGGTAGAGTTGGATAAAGAAGAAAAATACCTTCTCAAAAGGGCCGCCTCTTACTTATCTTCATGTACAAAATCGCTATAATTGGTGCAGGTTCAGCGGGCATTGCTGCTGCCCAACGTGCTTTAAGGTACGGGTATAAAACCGTAGTTTTGGAAGAAAGCTTATGGGGAGGAGTTTGTCTGAATAGAGGTTGTATACCTACCAAGTTATATTTGAGAATACTGGAAGAGAGGAAAGAAAGCAAAGTGACTCTAAGTTTTCTTTGGGAAGAGAAAGAAAATCTCATTGCTAAGCTGCGCAAGAATTCTCAGGAATATCTAAAGAAGAAAGGCATAGATATAGTTAGTGGTCATGCTCATATAGAGAAGGAAGGGGTTATCAAGGTACAGAATAATCTTATTGAAGCAGAAAACATAATTGTAGCTACAGGTTCCCGTGCTAAGAAGTTTTCTCTTCCTTTTGAGAATATAGTTTGGGGGGAAGAATTCCTCAGTCTGAAAGAGGCAGGAAAGAAAATTCTTATTATAGGAGCCGGTGCCATGGGTATTGAGTTTGCTACCATCTTGAGGGGTTTAGGGAGAGAAGTTACGATAGTGGAAAAAGAGGCAAGTATTCTTCCTGCTTGGGAGAAAGATTTAACTAAAAGATTAGAGGTAATTCTTAAAAAGCAGGGAATAAATATAAAGTGTGACTGTGATGTCTCTAATTTAGAGGATGATTTTGACACCGTAATCGTAACGGCCGGAAGAAAGAGGAATCTGGATTCTTTGGGACTTGAGAAATTGGGTATTAAGAGAGAATATTTAGGAGCTAACTTTAAGCCGCAGAAAGGCCTGTATTTGGTGGGTGATGCGAGGGGTGAGTATTTTCTTGCTTATACGGCTGAAAGAGAAGCAGGGCTAGCCGTAGACGATATAGCAGGAAGAGAGACGAGAATTGATTTTAACTGTTTTCCTCAAGTAGTTTTTAGCCAGCCGCAGTTGGCCTGGGTGGGTTGGAAAGAGGAAGAGGCGAGAAAGAAATGCGAGATTGAAGTAATCAGGCGCAATTTCCTTTTCAATTACTCTTCCTATGTATATTCGGATGAACAGGCTTATGCCAAGATAGTAATTGATAAAAGAAATGAATATATTCTGGGAGGAGGCATTATTTCTAATATCGCCTCTGAGCTGATTAATATAGTATATTTGGCTATCGAAAATAAAATCAAATACGGAGAATGGGAAAAATTACTGTTTTCTCATCCCAGCCGCAGTGAGATTCTGGCTAAACTGCGAGATTAATTAGCCTCTTGACAAGATAGTATTTTTATTGTATATAAATACACCCAATTCTTTTATCAGTGAGGAAATTATGGAAGATTTAAGAAGACTGGATGATTTAATATCGCTTCAGGAGAGGAAGAAAACTTTTCTTCTTCTCTTCTATACTCAGACTTCAGAGAAAAGCCAGGCAGCTTACCAGATAATAGATGAATTGGCCCAAGAGCAAGGGTTGCTTGCTTATGGAGTTAATGCCTCAGTGGTTAAAGATATCCATCCTGTCTACAAGATAAACACAGTTCCTACCGTGGTATTTTTTCGGGAAGGAAAGGTGTCTGAATATATTTATGGTTTGCAAAATAAAGAATATTATAAAAGAATTCTTGTAGTTGAGAATTATTCACCTTCGGAAGAGGGAAGAAGGTTTAGGAATGTGGTGGTTTATACTTCTCCTGCTTGTTCGTGGTGCGGTACTCTGAAAGACTATTTAAATCGCCATCGTATTCCTTTTCGGGAAGTTGATATATCCCGTGACCAGAGAGCAGCAGAAGAGTTGGTAAGAAGAAGCGGACAGAGGGGGGTGCCACAGACAGATATTGACGGAAAGATCGTTGTGGGGTTTGATAAAGTATCTTTAAATAATTTATTAGGTATAAAGGAAAATTAACTAACAAAAAAGGAGGATTTATGAGAAAGATTCAGCCTATTAATAATTATGTACTCTTGAAGTTTAAGAAGGAGAAAGAAGAAAAGACTCCGGCGGGAATTATTATTCCAGATACAGCTAAGGAGAAACCTAAAGAGGCGGAGATTGTAGCCATTGCGGCAGGGGCTTCTGACCAGCTTTCGGTAGGAGATACAGTAATTTTCAAAGAATTCTCAGGAACTGAGATCAAATTTGAATCAGAAGAATACCTTTTGATACCAGTAGCCGATATTCTGGCAAAGGTTGTAGAGGTAGATTCTATCTAACCCAATAGGAAGTCAGAAAATTATTTATTTTGTTTCTTGTCAGAGGGTGCTTTTTTGTTGTATAAATATATTCTAATAT
>JAGGSQ010000026.1 GCA_021159015.1 Candidatus Omnitrophota bacterium
CTTATAACCCCATTCACCTACCCCATCTATTATTTCGTCTATACGGTAGGCGTCAGCAGAAGGAAATCCGTAACAGCAGACGCTGATTCCATCTGTAATATCGTAAGTGCCATCGCGGTCTAAATCAAACGTACTGTCGTACATCTGATTATCCTGAAGCACATAATACCATCCCGGATGGCTGCCGCCGGGAACTGCATCCTGCACCAAAGGACTTTTTTCGTATCTCTCCAGATAAGGCCCATCCCATCCCGGTACTCCATTATCCTGAAAAAAGGGACCCGTATCATTTATAATATAATGAGAAGGAACCCATTGGCCGGTGTCCGTATAATAATGGAGAGTGGCGGCTTTTATCACTTCAAAACTCTCAATCGTCCTGCTAATCTGAGCTTTTTTTATGGCACGAAAAATGTTAGGAGTGATAATTGCAGCTAAAGTAGAAATGATAGCAATAACTACAATAAGCTCAATCAAAGTAAAACTTTTCCCCTTTTTATCAATTAAACTATCTCCTCTTGCTGTTTTTATCCCTTTTTTGTTATAAGCCAAACCTAACCTCTCAAGTTACCCTTAAGATATTCTCAACTGTAGTTATGCCTCGGAGAAGCTTCTCTATAGCCGATTCTCTGAGAGTTTTCATCCCTTCTTCCTGCCCTACCTGCTTTATTTCAAAACTAGAAGCACGATGCAGCGCTAACTCCTGAATGCGAGGGCTATTTTTTAGGATCTCAAATATCCCTATACGTCCTTTATAACCGGTATGGTTGCAAAGTTTACACCCTTTAGCTTTAACAAATTTTGCAGTTTTACTAACTTTGCCCTCTAATTCTAACAATTTTAACGTCTCGGCTGAAGGAGTATATTCCTCCTTACAATTATCGCATACACGCCTAATTAAACGCTGAGCAACAACTCCAATGATAGAAGAAGCCACCATAAACGGCTCTATCCCCATCTCTAAAAGCCGGGTAAAAGCAGAAGGAGCGTCATTGGTATGCAAAGTGGACAAAACCAAATGACCGGTAAGCGCGGCCTGCACCGCGATTTCCGCTGTTTCCATATCTCTTACTTCCCCTACCATTATGATATCAGGATCCTGACGCAAAAAAGAACGCAAAGCTTTAGCAAAAGTGAGGCCGGCTTTTAAGTTAACATGGACTTGCCGGATATGAGGAAATTGATATTCTACGGGGTCCTCAATCGTCATAATATTGACATCCTCTTTATTTAAAGATTGCAAAGCAGAATAAAGTGTAGTCGTCTTTCCGGAACCTGTGGGTCCTGTAACTAAAACTATGCCATAAGGAGTGGTAATTACATCTTTGAATCGCTGCAAGTCTTCAGATGAGAACCCCAGTGATTCAAGCCCTACTACTAAACTACTTTTGTCAAGTATTCGCAGGACTACATTTTCTCCATGAACAGTGGGACAGGTAGAGACCCTAAAATCTATCTCGCGCTTGCTGACCCTCATTAAAATTCTTCCATCCTGAGGAAGCCTCTTTTCTGCTATATCTAAACCTGCCATAATCTTAAGCCGAGAAATAATCGCTCCTTCTAACTCTTTAGGCAAAGGATTTTTTCTTACCAGCATACCATCAATACGATAACGCAGACCCAAAACATTTTCTTCCGGCTCAAAATGAATATCAGAAGCCCGCTCTTGAATAGCCTGAATGATAATCTGATTAACTATTTTTATAACAGAAGTCTCTTCCTCTAAATTCTCTGCCTGTCTCAATTTCTTCTTATCAATAGAAGAAATCAACTCTGCCAAATCTTCCGAAGTTCCATAATACTGCTGGTGCACTCGTCTAATATCCATTTCATTTACCAACGCGGGCTGAATCACATATCCTGTCCGGCGTTGCAGTTCATCTACTACGAAAACATCAAAAGGATTAGCCATCGCTACCGTAAGAATATTATTTTCTAAGAATACCGGCATAAGTTTATGCGTTCGTGCTATCTCCTCAGGAATAAGTTTAACTACTTCTGCATCAATGAGATACTCTGATAAATCCAATGTAGGTACCTCCCGCTGGACAGCCAGAGCTCCATTCAACTCCTCCTGTGTAATAAGCCCTTTCTCTACCAGGATATCTCCTATTTTCTGACCGGTAAGTTTTTGTTCTTTTAAGGCTTCTTCTAATTGAGTCCTGGTAATAATTCCCCTTTCTACCAGTATTTCCCCTAACTGTTTACCTGTAATTTCATCCATTTTCTAATCTCCTCTACCAATCTCTTCAATCATCTCTTTCTGCTTATCAAGTAATTTATTTATAGTCTGCTTATTTTTATCAAGCTCTGCATTAATACTTTCTAATTGCTGAGATGACTTTTGTTTCTGTTTAGACATATTATCTTTAATCTGACGTAGTTCCTGTAATTTTCTCTCTTGCTCTTGTAGATAGTTCCGCAAAGGCTCTATTGAACCCTGAAGGAACTTTATCTTTTGCTCTTGCAGCTGCCTCTTGTGAGAAATATTTTTTATCTCTTCTTCCAATTGAGCTATAGATTTCTCAAGAGATTTTTGTTGTTTTTCCCGCTCATCTCTTTGTTTATTGAGCCTGCTCTGCGTCTCACTTAGACTATCTATTAACCGGGAGTTCTTTTCATAGTTAGAATTTAGTTTTCTAAATTTAGCCTCCAGATTATTGTAGAATTCATTCTTTTCTTTTATCTTTGCTCTTATCAGATTTATATCACTTTGCAGCTTGTCGCATTCTGCCTTAAGTGCCTGTTTTTGTTTAGCAATATTAGCAATATTAGTACGAACTCTCTTTATAGAATCCTGAAGATTATCTTCTTTAAGCAGTAAAGCCCTATCTTCTTTCTCCAATTTTTTCTTTTCTTGCCGTAGGAGAGCCAATTTATCTTTCACACTTTGTAACTCCTCACCTTTTTGTTTTACAGCACTGCTAACATTTTTATATTCAGAAGAAAGATTCTTTACCATCTGCCTAGCGTTATCAACAAACATCTTCAATTTGTCTGTCTCTGTAACCAATCCTTGATAGTTTTCTCTCTTTTTCTTCAATTCTGTACTCAATCCTGCTAATATATCCTTCTCCTGTTGTATCTTTCCCCGAAGTTCTTTTTCTTTCGCCAAGAGAACTTTTTGCTCCTGACTTAATGTTTGTTTCCTTCCGGTAAGACTATTTAGCTTCTGAAGATAACTTTGTAGGCTATCATTCAACTGTTGTTTCTGCCGGATATATTTATTGTATTCTGGCTCTAACTTGTCTATACTTTCTTGTATAGTGTTTACTTCTTCTTTAAGTGTAGTTAAATATGCTTTCTGGGAGTCCAGCTTTTTTTGTTCAGATTCTTTCTGAGTAGTTAAGGCTGCTATTTTTTTCTTCAGATCTGCCACCTTGTTTTCCCAGGACCTTCTTTGTGTCAGGAGTGACTGCTTCTGTTTCTCTGTCTCCTGAATCTTCTCACGCAAAGAATCAATCTCTGACTTTAATTTAGAAATATTTCCCTCTAGTTCCTCAGTCTGAGAATTTACTATTTGATAATCTTTACTCAATTTCTCTATGGCTGCCTTATCTGACTTTATTAATTCGGTTAATCTCTCCCATTCCTTTTTCTGCTGTTCTTTCTCTAAAACCAGCTCCTGGTACAGAGAAGAAAGCTCTTCTAGCTTTTTTTTAGCTTTTTCTACTTTAGATTTCCATAGTTGCTTTTCCTCTTCTATATTTTTAGCCTCTGTTTTTGCTGTCTTTACTTCTTGCCGTAGGAGAGCCAATTTATCTTTCACACTTTGTAACTCCTCACCTTTTTGTTTTACAGCACTGCTAACATTTTTATATTCAGAAGAAAGATTCTTTACCATCTGCCTAGCGTTATCAACAAACATCTTCAATTTGTCTGTCTCTGTAACCAATCCTTGATAGTTTTCTCTCTTTTTCTTCAATTCTGTACTCAATCCTGCTAATATATCCTTCTCCTGTTGTATCTTTCCCCGAAGTTCTTTTTCTTTCGCCAAGAGAACTTTTTGCTCCTGACTTAATGTTTGTTTCCTTCCGGTAAGACTATTTAGCTTCTGAAGATAACTTTGTAGGCTATCATTCAACTGTTGTTTCTGCCGGATATATTTATTGTATTCTGGCTCTAACTTGTCTATACTTTCTTGTATAGTGTTTACTTCTTCTTTAAGTGTAGTTAAATATGCTTTCTGGGAGTCCAGCTTTTTTTGTTCAGATTCTTTCTGAGTAGTTAAGGCTGCTATTTTTTTCTTCAGATCTGCCACCTTGTTTTCCCAGGACCTTCTTTGTGTCAGGAGTGACTGCTTCTGTTTCTCTGTCTCCTGAATCTTCTCACGCAAAGAATCAATCTCTGACTTTAATTTAGAAATATTTCCCTCTAGTTCCTCAGTCTGAGAATTTACTATTTGATAATCTTTACTCAATTTCTCTATGGCTGCCTTATCTGACTTTATTAATTCGGTTAATCTCTCCCATTCCTTTTTCTGCTGTTCTTTCTCTAAAACCAGCTCCTGGTACAGAGAAGAAAGCTCTTCTAGCTTTTTTTTAGCTTTTTCTACTTTAGATTTCCATAGTTGCTTTTCCTCTTCTATATTTTTAGCCTCTGTTTTTGCTGTCTTTACTTTCTCTTGAAGAGTCCTCAAAACATTATTTTTTTCTCTCCCTATCTCCCACTCTAATTTTCTTCTTCTTTTAAGCATTAACTCATATATATCTCTCAACTTTCGTACATCTTTTTTATTACCCGCAATAGAAACTTCTAGTTTACGCAGATTAGCATCTAACTCAGCTAGAGACGCTTCCTTTGCCAGACTATAACCACAGAGTAAATCAATCACAAAAAGAAAAACCATACTCTTTCTTGTCATTATAATAACCCTCCCAAATTAGCCAGATTCATTTATGGTAATATCTTATTACTCTTGCCTCGTTGTTCAAGGTTTGTAGCTTCATTTCCTCCTCTAAGAGACGCTGTTGTAAAACTTCCTGCTCGGCCTTTATTTTATTATGCATTTCCTTCAGAGATTCTAATTTATCTATTTTATCCATTACTAATTCCATAGCTTTCTCTTGTTTGTCTCTTTCTTTTTTTTCCTGCTCCAAAGCAGGTTTTCCTTTTTCAGAATACTCCTTGAGTTTAGCCATACGCACAAAACTATTTTTATTAATTATAGTAGGAGAAACAAAAATTAAGAGTTCTGTCTTGTCCTTAGTTTTCCTTGTACTCTTAAATAAATGTCCTACTATAGGAATATTACCCAAAAGAGGAACTTTTGTTTCACCGGCGGTATTATTCTCTCTAATTAACCCTCCAATAATTAAAGTCTGTCCATTTCCTACCACTACCTTAGTTTTAGCAGAACGCGTATCAATCACGGGAACTGTGTAAGGAATAGATGTAGTTCCTTGTACTACGTTAAGTTCATAGTCATCCACTTTTTCGCTTACTTCCGGATTAAGAGTCATAATTATATGATTGTCCTCAGTGATAATCGGCGTAACTTTGAGTTTTATTCCTACCTCTTCAAAATTAATATCCCAAGTAACTGATACCCCGCCATTATCCAGCACATCCACCTCTGGCTCGGCCCAGGGCAGTCTTTCCGTAACTTTAATTTCAGCGGGCCGGTTATTAACTGTAGTTACACGTGGTGCAGAAAGAATATTAGTATTCAGATTATTGGCCAGAGCTTTAAGGACTAAATTTATATTTTCGTCAAATATTGATACAGTAAAAGGCTCTTCTTTATTAGTAGTAGAAGTCTGTCCGGGTGGATAGTAAGTGTTTTTAAAGTCTATAGCCTGAGTTAAAGCACCGGGAGAACCCGGATAAATAGAACCAATTCTGAACTGGCCCATCTTAAACCCTTCTTTTTCTGCAAAAAGCGACCAATTAACTCCCAACGCATTCTCTCCTTGAAGCTTCACTTCTACAATGCGGGCTTCAATAAGGACCTGACGGGGGCAGGTGTCTACTATCTTTATATACTCGCTAATTCGGTTAAGGTTCTCCGGATAATCTATTACCATTAAAGAATTAGGTTCCTGGCCAAAAAGAATCTTACCTTCCAGCGATAACAATTCTAGAACCTTGCTAGTAACCGGATAATTTCCATCCTCGTCAGATGATTCCGAACTCGTAGAGGTTGAAGAAGTAGAAGAAGACGTTGTAGTAGAAACACCTCTCGTCTTTTTCTCTATCTCCCCTACAATCTCAGCTGCACTTAAATATTTAAGCCGAAATACTTCCATAGACATTCTTTTGTCTATCATATTCAGAAAGGCCTCTATTCTTTCTACGTTCTCCGGATAATCTATTACCATTAAAGAATTAGGTTCCTGGCCCAGTAAGATTTTCCCCTCTTCTGAAAGCAAATCAAAGATTGTATCTTGAGTCTTAATCTCATCAGAAGAGGAACCGCTAACTGTAGAAGAAGAAGTTGTACTGGCTGTCTGCGACGATTGAGAAGAAGTACTTTGCGTGTTACTGCCGCTGTTTGAGCTGGAAGCACTACTGCCAGAAGAACTTAGCATACTTTCCTCTTTTTTCTGACTCTCCTCCAAAAGCTTCTTTGCTTCCACATGCTGAAGCACAAAAATCCTCGTAACCAGATGAGGTACTACTTTTATTATTCCTCCCTCTCTTTTCAGAAGTAAATTACTAGCTTTAGCGATTGCCTCTAAAGCTCCCGAAATAGTTATATTATTAAAACTAGCTGTAATTTTGCCTCTTATTCCCTCACCAATCAGAATATTAAGCTTATAATCATGAGATAGCATTCTCAATAAGTCGCGAATATCTACATCCCTCAGTTCTATGGTATATTTATTCTTTTCTAAAGGCTTAATCTGCATAAAACTATGAGACGAGACGGCGGCGGTCTCTTCTGAATCTGCTTCTGGCTCATTTTGAGAGTAAACAAGAGAAAAGGGTAAAGAAAATATTAAAGATAAAATCAGCAGTTTATCCATATTACAAGATAAATACTTACTTTTCACCCTTTACCTCGTCCGGCTTAACTATTTTTTCTGCAACGCTCTTCAAACGCAAGACATACTCTCCCATAACATCTTTTAAGACAACGCTCTCCTTATTAATTTCAATTACTTTTTTGCTGTTGATAAAATCCCCCTCTTTTACAATTTTTCCGTTGATAATTGCCTGGCTTTGAGAAGGAGAATAAAAGATGGCTGATAACTCTAACCCCTTAGTAATCAATATCTTTCCTCGCATTTCTTTATAATATTGCTCTTCCTGAGAAGAAAGAAAAGGATTTCGAGAAGAATCTCCTACAAACTTAGAGGTTTTTTCAGAGAGATTTTCGAGAGGTAAAACTCTCGCAGCGAAAAGAGAAACATTACGAAATACAACCATTAAAATAACGAGAAAAACAAAAACGAATTTCTGCTTCATCTTCTGCCCAGTATCTTTTTTAACTTTTCTAAGTCTGCATTTGTATATTCTCGCCAATGGTTAATCAAATTACGGCGCGGTTTGGGAAAAATGCCTTTTTTTTCATAGCGCAGAAGTGTCTGGCGTGAAATCCCTAAAATCTCTGCTACTTCTTTTGCCGTATAGTATTTCTTCACTTTTCGCCTTCCTCCTCTTTCCTGATAGAGTTTGATATAGCCTAATATATCCTAATATAGGATAACAGCGGTAATACTATTGTCAAGTTTTATTTTACTTAGAGTGAAAGATGAAGATAGTCAGAACCGGCTCTTGATACAGCCGTCTTTATCCAAATAATAACCCTTACCAAAAGGATCAGAAGGTATATGGGCGATTATCCCCTTCTCTTTCATCTCTTCGATACTATGCGGGGGACGCCCAAAAAGTGCCTGAAATTCCTCCTTTCTTTCTTGAAGATAATTTATGTTCTTCAACCATAAAAGTTTCTTTCTAATCCAGCGAATATCTCTTTTATTTTTAGCTTGAGATAGTAATCCCTCCAAAAATACTATACCCAGCTTAATCTTTCCTGCCTTGTAATAAAGCATAGGTTGAATACTTTTTAGAAAAGAAGGAGCAGATTTAAACAAAGAAGCACACTGATAATAACGTATAGCACTTAAGAAATCCCCCAATAAATAATAATCAAACCCTATCCAATAAGGAATACGCCAATCATCAGGGTTAAGATACTGATATTTTTTGAGAAATTTTATACCTGCCTTTAAGCTAGGGGGATCATTACCTACGACTACGCCCGCGAAGAAATAGTTATCCTCCATTTTAGGGTCTAAAACCAAAGAAAGGGCAAAGATGCGCTGGATCCATCTGACTTTTTTCCTATAGCTATCAAAACGGTCGCTAAGAGATAAAATCGCCTGAATGTAGAATGCGTCTGAAAGGAGGCTCTTTAAGCCAGGGGTAATGGCTTCGAGATAAGAAGAATTAGGGAGAAAATATAGCCGGGTATAAGAATAAGAAGGGGAGAAAATAAAGAGTGAGAAAAAGACAACAACAGACAAACACCCCCCAAATACGGCAAATGTTATAACTCTTTTTTTCCAAACACTATAGTATTGAGTAAATACACGCATACCAAATAAGCTAAGGTATAAATAGTCACTTGAACTATTTGTGTCCAAGAAGGAAAATTACCCCATACGGCTAGATAACGAAAATCCAGCCTAGAAAAATTGGGGAAAATAGCATATATAGTATAAATAACGCCCCGCTCGTACACATTAGGAGTACGACTCATTATCTCCCATGCGGCAGGCAGCAGTTCTGCCCCTATATAAATAAAGAGTGCAGCACTCATAGCAAGTAAAGGTGAAGAAAATATTACTGCGAATAAACTAGTAAAAGCGATTACTAGCGTTATCTTTAGCAATAAAGAATAAAGCGCCCCAAAAATAGCCGGAGTGAACGATCTATATAAAAGCAAAAAGATACTTAAGGCAAGGCCAGAAATAACCAAATACAAACAAGAAGCAAGAATATAACTAAGCATCTTAGCAGCCAGGTAAGCAGAACGGCCCAAATGGAGCAAATAGATATCAAGAGTATGTGTGGAGCGTTCACGCGCAAAATCAAGACTCAAACCAAAAATGGAAAGAATAACCAAACTAATCTCTATTCCCATTAGCCCCGTATCTCTCAATACTTTATCAGCATGAGCCACTGATAGCTTTCCTAAAAATAAACAAAACCCTAAATAAAGAATAAAGAAGAAAACCATCGCTACAAACAATTTTTGTCTTCGAACTTGCTTAAGTCCCAATACAGAGAGGGATAATATCTTCCTCATTGTTTTTCTATCTCTTTAAGAAAGGCCTCTTCAAATACCTTTGTAGAATGTAGGTTAAGCAACTCCTCTATCCTACCCCCAAAACTTATCCTTCCTCTGTTTACAATACTAATAACATCGGCAATGGTCTGAACTTGAGAAAGAATATGGGAAGAAAATATAATTGTTTTACCTTTATCTTTCAAAGATGTCATAAGATCAAACATTTGCCTTTGCCCCCGAATATCCAAGCCTAAGGTAGGCTCATCCATAATAACAACTTCGGGATCCTTAAGTAAACAAAGTGCTACTCCAAAACGCTGCATCATTCCTCGCGAATAAAAGCCCAAATATCTGCCTGCCTCTTTTTCTAATCCTACCATCTTCAATAGCTGAGGAGGAGGTAGGGTACTGGTACAAGTAGAAGCTAATCCTTCTAAAAGCTCTATAGCTTTCAACTGAGAGGGAGGAAAGAAATTCTCCGGCAAATAGCCGATTTTGTCTCTGATGACGACATCAGTCAACAAAGAATTTTTCCACATTACCATTCCCTTATCCGGTCTTAAAAATTTCAGAATAATCTTAATCAAGGTTGTTTTCCCTGCTCCATTTAGACCGAGCAGACCGAAAATCTCTCCTTTTCTTACCTCCAGATTAATACCTTTTAGAACAAAGCGGGAAGAGAAACTTTTACTTACATTTCTTACTGAGATTAACTCCTCCATTATTCTGCTTCGTTATCCTGTAACTGCGTCTTATTAATACTATTGCAAAAAGGGCAACAAGAATATTCTGCATCCGGACTCAGAAAATACTGACAAGTACACACAGGACATCTATAAATATATATACGAATATGAGAAAATGGTTTTAGCCGAGATAGGGAAATCTCCTCTTTTAACCAAAGAAAGAAAAAAGCTATAAGCCATCCCACTAACCCTAAAGAGAATAATATTTCAAGATTACATTTGAGCATGATGCAAATCTATCTGTAAATTAATCCATTCCCTCTTACCTTCTCCTTCAAAAATTAAGCCTTGTAACCAATAATAAAGAGAGAAATATCCTTCTACGGAAGAAAAACAATTAGTAAATTTGACAAAGACTATTTTCCCCAAGGGTGAAACTAATGCTTTTATATTGATTATTTTGCCGGACCGAGAAGAAAAATATTCTCTCCTCACAACCTCTGACGCCAATCGATGTAAATAATGCCTCTCCTCTTCAGGAACATAAACCAGGAAAGGTTTATCTGCGGCAAGAAAAAAAGGCAAGCCATAAAATTCAGGTAATCGTTCGGCGTACTCATTAAGAAAACGCGAGATATGTTTATTATAGGCATCTACAATAATATCTTTAGAAGGCGATATAATTATTGTCTTATCATTAAGAACGCTGCCCCCTCTATCCCTGAAACTAAAAGACAGAGGATGCACAGAAGCAAAAGAAGATGGCATCTTACCCCAGGAGAGAATTTTACTCTTTTGCAAAACTCCCACGTGTTTTCTTCTAAGAAAAAGACTCTTTTTTGGATTCGGACTACTTTTTACATCGGCAAGAGTAAGAAAGCTGCCCCAATAATATATATTAAAATAGTAAGGTTTTACCTCCAGGCGCGGACGAAAATTGAGAAAGAAAACGCTATGAAACAATAAAGATATTATCAGGGCCAGAAATAACCACTGTATATTTTTATTTCTCCACACGGCTTGTAGCTATATTTATTTGATTGATGCCGCATTTTTTACATATATCCCAGATTCTTACAATCCTACCCATAGTAGCACTATGGTCTGCTTTAATAAATACAGCTTTTATCCTGCCACGGTAAGAACTAAGAACCTTCTCTAACTCTTTATCATTTACAATTTTACCGTTAAGGTAGACTAAATCTTCTGATGAAACAATAATTGCCAGACGTTCTGTCTTGAGAGCCTGGCTGACCACTGTTTTAGGAAGTTTTATCCTTATACCCGGTTGAACCATAAAATTAGAAGTCAACATAAAGAAAATTAACAATAAAAATACGACATCTATTAAAGGTGCTATGTCAGATTGTTTAAGCCCTGATTCGACCTTTATAAGTTTTCTGAATTTCATCGGTTACTCCGATCATCTGTAATAATACTTAAAAGCTCCCGGGAACTTCTTTCCATCTCTAAGGCGGTAAAATTAACCTTACTCACAAAATAGTTATAAGCAATAAGGGTAGGTATAGCCACTGCTAATCCCGCCGCTGTTGTAAGCAATGCCTCCCATATTCCTCCCGCTAAATCCGCAGGATTAACTGCCCCTAAAGTAGCCGACTTAGTTTGAATTATATAAAAGCATTTTATCATTCCTGTCACTGTACCCAATAGGCCCAACAAAGGACTGATATGAGCAATAGTGGCTAAAAAATTCAGATGCCTCTCAAGTTTAGGCACCTCATATAAAGCCACTTCATCAAAAACTTCCTTTATATCTTCCCCTCGCCTGTCGTAGCTAAGAAGCCCTGCCTTTATTATATTAGTAACAGGGGTATCTTTACGGCTACATATGTCTATAGCCGCTTTCAACTCCCCCTTTTTTACAAACTCTCTTATCTCTTCCAGTAACTTAGAGGTAGGAACCTGAATAGTAAGAAAATAAAAAAATCTCTCTATAATGATAGCCAGGGAAAATATAGAACAAACAATTATCGGCCACATTAACCAGCCGCCTTTTGCCACTATGTCTAACATTAATCCTCCTTCCTTATCGATTATTAACAGCTAATTTCTCTTCGATATCCTGTAACTTACGT
>JAGGSQ010000009.1 GCA_021159015.1 Candidatus Omnitrophota bacterium
TAGCAGGATTTGAACGCGGCGTGCGGCCTATAGGATTCTGGTCAACAATTATAACTTCCCGTATATTCTCCTCTCCTTTAATACAGCGGCAATTGTAAAAGAAATTTTTGCTTCTTCTTGCTCTCTGCTTTAAGTTTTTACATATAACCTCTTCCACTAAAGTAGACTTTCCCGATCCCGATACGCCGGTAATACAAACCAGTACTCCTAAAGGAATCCGCACATCTATATTTTTCAAGTTGTGAACACGGCCGCCTTCTATCAGTAACGACGGCTTGTCTTTATAACTTCTTCTTTTCAGAGAGAGAGGCACTTCTATTTCTCTTCTTAAATAGCGTGCCGTAAGAGTATTACTCTTGAGAAAATCTTTGCGCCTCCCGCTAAAAACTACCTCCCCTCCTTTTTGCCCTGCACCTGGTCCTAAATCCACCACCCAATCCGCACTGTCTAATACAGCCTCATCATGTTCTACCACCACTAAAGTATTTCCCATCTCTTGCAAAGACTTGAGAGTATCAATGAGGCGTAAATTATCCCGGGGGTGAAGTCCAATGGTAGGCTCATCCAATATATATAAAATCCCCGCTAAGGAAGAGCCAACTTGTGTAGCCAGCCTTATCCTCTGAGCTTCACCTCCCGAAAGAGTAGCACTGTGACGGTCAAGAGTAAGATAGCCTAAGCCTACCTTAAGACAGAATGACAATTTCTTTCTTACTTCCCGCAAAATATAGTCCGCTAGCTTCATTTTAACTTTATCCAGGGAGAGATTATCAAAAAATCTTGCCGCTTCTTTAATCTGCATTTGCATAATATCCCAGATATTCTTCCCCTCAATATAAACCGCAAGACTCTCAGGACGCAGGCGTTTCCCCCCGCAAGCCGGACAGGGCTTCTTAGACATAAAACGACTTATTTCTGCCTTCAGGTAATCGCTTTCTGTTTGATTAAAAAGTCTCTCCAGATGAGGAATAACTCCTTCGAATTTTCTTCCCCACACATCAACGTCCGTACCATACAAAATTACCTCTCTTACTTTTGCCGCTAAGCGGTTAAAAGGCGTATCCATACTAAAACCGAGCTTTTCCGCCAAACGGCGCAAAAGCGAACGATAATACATAATGTATCCCCGCCCTCCTCTACGCCAAGGCTCAATAGCCCCTTCGGCCAAACTACGAGTCTTATCAGGAACAATCAGGTCCTCATCAAACTCCAATCTAATCCCTAACCCCTTACATACAGGGCAGGCTCCATAAGGAGAGTTAAAAGAAAAAAAACGCGGTTCCATTTCCAAAAGACCACGCCCACAGCGGGGACAGGCCAAAGTAGTATTAAAGAGATATTCCTCGCCTTCCTCTATCTTAATCCTAACTAACCCTTCTCCTAATTTCAACGCCAGTTCCAAAGAGTCTCGCAGGCGAGCTTTATCCTCTTTTTTCAACACCAGCCGGTCTACTACAACTTCAAGGTTGTGCATACGGTTCTTGTCTATTTTTATTTCTTCCTCCAGATGGAAAATCTTGCCATCTAAACGTACGCGCGCAAAACCTTCCTTTCTTAATCTAGCCAAGAGTTTGGCAAAGCTGCCTTTTTTGCCCTTTACGAGGGGAGCTAGAATATAAAGCCGCCTTCCTTCGGGAAAAGCTAATATTTTATTAATAATATCTTCGATATTCTGAGAACTTATAGGCTGACCGCACTCTGCACAAAAAGGTACGCCGACCCGCGCAAAAAGAAGACGCAAATAATCATAGATTTCCGTCTGCGTCCCTACAATAGAGCGCAATGAAACCACAGAAGCCCTCTGTTCAATAGCAATAGCGGGAGATATACCTTCAATATGTTCTACGTCTGGTTTCTGCAACTTCTCTAAGAATTGGCGCGCGTAGCTAGAAAGACTTTCTACATAACGACGCTGACCTTCTGCATAAAGCGTATCAAACGCCAGCGAAGATTTGCCCGAACCGGAAAGACCGCTAAAGACTATCAGTTTATTTTTGGGAAGACGGAGATTAATATTCTTAAGATTATGCTCTTTCGCGCCGGTAATAATTATAAAATCCTCTTTCATGCTACATTGATTCTTTCTAAAATTAGTGAACTCACGCTTAACATTACTACCAGGATTAAGAAGCTAACTTTTATACCTAAAATAGGTATAAATAAAGAAGTAATAACCAAGGCGCCCAGACTAGAACCAAATAACTCTGAACCATAAATAAAACTGATTGCGGCTGAAGAATCTGAATTTTTTGCCACACGATAAGAGAGCGCACTAATTATTATACCATCTAGAACGCCACTTAATAAACTTGTGGCGAGAAAAATTAGATTGCTCCTGAAGGCAAAGTATTTAAAAAATAAAAACCAGGACAACATCAATATTGCCATTATACAAATTGATACTAAATCGCACCTTCTGTCTTTGTTTAACTTGTGAATCCATAAAAAAATAATACTGCCCGCCGCATAACCAAGCATAAATATAGAGACTAAGAGCCCTATCTGATAATAAATATAACCAAAAGCTATTTGAAAACAAATAATAAGAAGCAGCTGGAAACTCATCTGTGCAAATCCCAGTCCCGAGGCCACAAATCTCAGTAGACGTGTCTTACTTTTAGCAGCCCAAAACAAATAAATCATTATCATAAGGCTAAATAAAACAAGGAGTATAAAAAACTTTAAATAAAAAACATTAAGAAATATGTTTAGTATTTTTATTTGAAAAGAGAAAACAAACAAAGAACCCAAAAAATACATTATGGGGTTAAAATCAGAATTAATGGCACTTAAAGAAGCATACCTCTTTCTAAAATTGTTAAGAAAAGAAAACCGGGCGGCAGAAAGGCGGTCGAAAAGGAAATATTTATTAACAAAAGAGGTACGAATAGAATAAAACTTTCTTCTCCGCTCAAAATCCTGCCACGTACGGATAAATTCAATCCCTTCGCCTGCTAAAAAGTGTATACTACTGCCGGGAAGAATAAGACAAGAAGAGAAAACAGATTTTAAAGTTCGAAGGAGCGAATTAATAATGAATATCTCCTCTTTGTTGAAATAAGTCTCAGAGCCAGGCAAGAAAAAAGAAACGAGAGCTTTCTTTTTTAATACACCCTTCAGTTCCTTAAAAAACTCTTGCGTAAAAAAACGGTTAAGAAGAAGATTATAAGGCAAAGAATAAGTTACGATAGCAATATCATAAAAAGAGGCGGGGGCTCTGCGTTTTAAGAAAAAACGTATGTCACAGTTATATAAATTTACCCTGAACTCAGCTCTAGCTACCTGCCTCCTCCACTCAGAATCACTTAAGACAAAAGAACTGACCTGAGGGTCAATTTCTACAAAATCAACCTCCCTAATGCTTTTATACTTATTTAGCTCTCTGATTAAATCTGGATTGGGACTCCCTATAATTAGGATGCGGCGGGCGGTAGGATTATTAAGAAGTGGTATATGTATTGTCTCCTCGGCTGTGTAACTATCTGGCCAACTGGTTATTAAATTTCCATTGCTGAAGATACTTTTTTGTTTTCCCTTCTTAACCAGCACGTCATAACCATATATGGAGTTAGCTTCAGAGACAATTTTATACCCTCGCCACAAAATATTCTGAAGCCTGCCTTCAGAGGTAAGAGCAAAACTGAATAGAACAATAAAAATCATAACCAATACCAGTAGTATTTTTTTATTTTCGTGTTGTTTTACAAGCATCCAAGAGGAAAAAATAAAGTTTAACAAACTTACGGCCAAGAATATTTTAAGAAAAGAAAAGTACCTAATAAAAAAAATGCTAGCCATAAATCCCAGCAAGCTTGCGGCTAAAGAGTCTATGGAATAAGAATAAGTTATTCTTTTAACAGAAAGTGAAGAAACAAATCTGGAAGCAGCAAGAAACATAATTCCCGCAAAGAAAGAAAGAGGAAAAACCAGAAGAAAAGAAGTAGTTATGACTCCTTTAAAAATACTAATTTCTCCCTGAACCGGCAAAATTAATTTCCGCAAATAAAAAACAGACATACCTACTAAAATTACCAGAAGAGAAAACAAATATATTATTGCAGCTAGAAACTTAGCAGAAATCGAAACACGCCGCAGATACAAACTAAGATAAATTCCCAGCCCCTCTGCTAGCAACCAAAAGAAGAAAACAATTCCCAGATTTATTTCTGTGCCGTAGAATAACGTAAGTGACTGGCGTACAAGAGCTATCTGCAAGACAATCGCAGAAGAGCCAACAACAAAGATTCCTATCCTGCCGCTTACTTTTTCATACATAAATAAGTCCAATGAGTATTAGTATTTATTATAAAGGAAAATGGTGTTTTGTAAAAGAGAAAGGAATTTACAAGAAAACAAAGAGAAAGGTATTAAAAAAAGAACCTGCCTTGTAAAAAGGCAGGTTCTAATTAAAAAACAAAGAAGTTTTACTTACTTCTTCTTTTTCTTTGTAGTCTTTTTCTTTGCAGTCTTTTTCTTTGTAGTCTTTTTGGTTGCAGTCTTTTTCTTTGTAGTCTTTTTGGTTGCCATTCCCACCTCCTTTTGTTTATGTTTGACTTCCTTTTTTAATTTAACAAAAATAATTTATTATGTCAACAATTTTCTCGCCAAAAAATAATTTTTTTAAAAAATTTTGACCATTGAGCGGTAAAAGAGAAATTCCAAAAAAAAATTTGACAAAGGATTAACAACATTATAAAGAAACTTCTCTAATTTTTTTCTATTGCTTCCCTTCTCAAAAAACATTTTCACAAAAAAGCTCAAAAAAAATCTAATTTTTGCATAAATAAAAACTTTGCGGTGCAAGCCAGAAGCATAACCTTTAATACTACTTTTTTCTCAAAACGCATTATGGCTTATTAGACAAACCTATTATAAAGAAATTCCTATAAGAGAGCCAACTGCAACCAAATAGGTACGTCCTTAAATGTTGCACCAGCCTACGCTTAAAGCTTCGGCTGGTAAAATCTAATTTCATATAAGCCAGACGAAGCCTGCTACAAAGAGATTCTTACACAATGGCGAAGTCTGGCGGAGAGGGAGGGATTCGAACCCCCGGTCCGCATAAAGCGAACAACGGTTTTCGAGACCGCCGCCTTCAACCACTCGGCCACCTCTCCAAAAATTACGCAGTAATTTTTGGATTTCGAACCGTTAGGTGAGAAATCTTTCTACGCAGTAATTTTTTGGATCTCGACCCCGCACCAGCGGGGGAGAGATCTTTATAATATCAAAGAGCGCCTTTTACCAAGGCAAGTTTCTTACTACGGCTGAACTTTTTTATCTTTAATTCTCTCTGGCGCGCTGCTGCATAACTGCCGCAAAACTCCCTATATATCAGTGTTATAGGTTTCCTAAATCTGGTATAGCGGCATTTGTTGGTAGTGTTATGCTCTTTGATTCTTCTTAAGATGTTTTTGGTTATTCCTACATATAAAGAACCGTCTCTGCAGCGTGCAATATATAAATACCATTTATCATTCATACCAGGCTTTTTAAGACCTCTCATCCCGTTTGTGCGGGATTCGAGGACATTTTCTCGGAAAATGTCCGCCGCCTTCAACCACTCGGCCACCTCTCCAAAAATTACGCAGTAATTTTTGGATTTCGAACCGTTAGGTGAGAAATCTTTCTACGCAGTAATTTTTTGGATCTCGACCCCGCACCAGCGGGGGAGAGATCTTTACATTTTTTTCAAAGAAACCTAAGCCGGTTTCTCCCCCTTTCTCTTTCAATAGTAGTTTGAGGTCCATGACCCGGCAGAACGACAATATCTTTATCTAAACTAAAAAGTTTATTAACTGACTTCTCCAGCATAACTATATCTCCGCGGGGTATATCCGTTCTGCCTATTGAATTATAAAACAACACATCGCCACTGAACAAATACCTACCACAGAGTATAGATATCCCGCCCGGGCTGTGGCCGGGCGTACTTATTATTTCCAAAGAAAACCCTCCTGCCTTTATTTTCTCCTCTTTCTCTATAATTCTAATTTTTTCCGGTCTTACTTCCAGCTCCAGGCCTAATATATAGGAAAAATTAAGATTCTTATCTGCAAGAAAATCTGCCTCATTCTTGTGTACCCATACTTCATAACCGAGACGGTCTTCATAGGCAATATGGTCTATATGGGTATGGGTATTAATAATAAATTTCACCTCCAGATTATTTTTTCTGATAAACTCAGAGAGCATTTGCCATTCAAAAGCCGGGTCTATAAGCACAGCACTTTCCCCCTTATAGAGCACATAACAGTTGGTAGAAAGAGGACCTACTACAAACTTTTCTATTCTTGGTTCAGCCATTGTTTTGCTTTCTCGTAAGTAAATTCTGTCTCCAGACGGCGTTTCAGCTTCTGGGTTTTACGAATAATAAAATTCTTATCAGAATAAGAAAGATAGGGCTTTGCTACTTTCTCTTTAATAACAAGCATCTCCTCATAAAGAGGCTGTACCTTCTCTTTTCCTTCCGGGGTAAAGAAATAAGCTATTTGTTTCAAGTTCTCAATAGCCTCATTAATAGATTTCTTCTGGCGTTTTTTGCCATAATCATTCTCCAAGCACCTTATTAGCTCATCCAGCCATCCTTTTATAAAAACATAATACTCATCATACATTTCTTTAGTAGGAACTTTAGGATATTCTTTCAGATCAAGATAAACCGGGGGAGGAATAGCATGCTTCCTTTTACGCACAAACTTTTTCCGCAACGCATAGCAACCGGAAAAAACCAGCCCTACTATAAAAAAAACCAGCACATCCTTTGCGACTCTTCTCATTCCTTCACCATCCTTTCAAATTCCTCTTCGCTAATGATTTTAATACCTAACTCCTTTGCTTTCCTCAATTTAGAACCCGGATTATTTCCTACGACCACAAAATCCGTTTTTTTACTTACAGAAGAACTTGCCTCCCCTCCTAAACTCCTTACTAACTCTTCTGCCTCGTAGCGGCTCCATTTGCTTAGTTCACCGGTAAAAACAAACTTTTTCCCTCCTAAGCTGCCCTTTACTTTCTTCCCTCTCTCCTGCTCCCACACCATGCCCGCTTTCTTAAATTTAGAAATCAACTCTTTCACTTCGGCCTGAGAAAAATATTTCGTTACTGACTCAGCCATAATCCGCCCCATATCCGGCAGATTCTCAATATCTTCAAGTTTAAGATGAAAAAAATCTTCTATGTCCGGAAAACTATCTGCCAAAACTTGAGCCGCTTTATAGCCAATGTGTTTTATTCCCAGACCGTAGAGAAAACGCGCCAGGGCTGCTTTCTTGCTCTTTTCTATCGCCTCTAAAAGATTATCTGCTTTCTTATCGGCAAATAGAGGAAGTTTAAGCAAGTCCTCTTTTTTGAGAAAATATATATCAGCCAAATCTTTTATCAATCCTCTGTCTACTAACTCATTTACTACCGACTCTCCCAAGCCTTCAATATCCATAGCTTCCCGTTTAGCAAAATGCAAGAGAGATTTCTTAATTTGAGCCGGACAGCGGGGATTAATGCAATAAAAAGCCACTTCTTCCTCTTTAAGCTTTATTATCTTTTTACCACAAGCAGGGCACTTTTGCGGAAGTTTTATTAATCTTTCCTTCCCCTGTCTACGAGAAAATATTACCTTTACAATTTTAGGTATTACATCACCCGCTCTTTCTACTAATACCCAATCTCCTATCTTCAGCTTCAGCCTCCTGACTTCATCAAAATTGTGTAAAGTGGCTCGACTGATAGTAACGCCTCCGCAAGAGACCGGTTTCAACACTGCTACTGGTGTAATTACGCCAGTTCTACCCACTTGAATAATAACGTTCTCTACCTTTGTAGTAGCCTGGTGGGCAGGAAATTTGTAGGCTACCGCCCAACGAGGAGACTTTAATGTATGGCCTAAGGCTTTTTGTAAAGAGAAAGAATTAACTTTTATTACTACACCATCAGCTTCATATTCCAGCTCTTCGCGTTTGCCTTTCCAGTAGTTGTAAAACTCTAATACCTCCTCCAAGTTCTTGCAGTAACGGCTATGAATATCTGTCTTCAGACCCCACTCCCTTAACCTGCTCAAGAACTCCTCCTGGGTAGTTACATTTTCTCCTCTTATCTGGCCAAAGGAATGAGCCAGAAAGCGAAGGTTTCTCTCTGCTACTATACGAGGCTCCAATAATTTCAAAGAACCGCTGGCGGCATTGCGACTGTTAGCAAAGAGGCTCTCTCCTCTTTCTTTTCTCTCCCGGTTCAAGCGGGCAAAGTCACTCTTATTGATATATACCTCACCTCTAACTTCTAAATATTGAGGTGACTTCCCTAATAACTTTAGAGGCACACTTTTTACCGTCCTTATATTAGCCGTGACATCTTCACCCACTTCTCCATCACCGCGGGTAGAAGCAAGCCTCAGCACTCCTTTTTCGTAAATCAAAGAACAACTTACACCGTCAATTTTCAATTCCACCATATAGTCAATATTCTCATTAGTATTAAGGAAACGCCGCAAACGCCTCTCCCATTCTCTTACTTCTTCTTCTACATAAGTATTATCTAACGAAAGCATAGGTATCTTATGGCGTACCGTCTTAAACCCCTCTAAAACTCCCCCTATAACTCGCTGTGTAGGAGAAGCGGGACTTTTAAATTCAGGATAAGCTTCTTCCAATTCTTTTAAGCGATGCAGTAAAGAATCGTACTCTCCGTCCGATATTTCTGGTTCGGATAAAACATAATAAAGATAATCATGGCGGCGAATTGTGTTTCTAAGTTTCTCTATTTCCCTTTGTACATCCTGTTTCTTCATAATAATTACCAACCCTTTTCCAGCCTTGCGACTAAGAGTTCCGGCAACCCAGCATGGAGTACCTCCCGCTGCGTTTTTTTAACATCATAAGTGATGCGCACAAATTCTACTTCGCGGCGTTTAGAATCATATAAGCACATACATCCCCGCGGGTCGCGATCCCGCGGCTGCCCTATGCTTCCCACATTAACTATATGTTTGAGTCGCTGCTGTAATTTTATTTTCCCCACCCCTCGCCGGTATTCTATCTGACGTGGCCTGAGAGTAAAAACCGCCGGAATATGAGTATGTCCCACAAAACATATCTCACTCTCTCCCATTAACTGGAAATTCTCTTCTAAGATATAACGATTATCCAGATAAAGGAAATCCGCAGGACAAAATAGAGAGCTATGAACTGCTCTTAAATTCTCTCCCTGCCAAACCAACTCTAACCTTCCTAACTTTTCCTTAATCGCTGCATTTAGTTTAGTTTCTGTCCATTCGATAGCAGTACGCGCCAGAAAGGAAAAGTTCTCTTTACTAATTCTCCCCCCCGCCGCCCAATCATGATTGCCTCCTACTAATACAGAATTCACCTGCATAAGCTCTTCCCAACATTCCTGCGGACGAGGTCCATAACCTACTATATCTCCTAAATAAACTATTTTATCGGGCTTAAGAGCTAACAATTTACGTTTTGCACTCTGCCAGGCATAAAGATTAGCATGGATGTCAGAGAAAAAAATATAAACCATAGGAAGAAAATCTAGAAACGTATCTGAAAATCATTAAATTCTCCCTCATAAACCTCTTCTTTAACCGTATAAGAAGAAATAAGCCCGGCAAAGGTCTCCTTAAGGCTAAGAATAAGGTTATTCAACTCTTCTTCTCTGCCTTCTGCTTCCAATTCTACTTTGCCGTCAGGAAGATTCCTTACCCATCCTTTAACTCCCAAAAGGCGGGCTTTCCGCTGGGTAGTAAAACGAAAACCTACTCCCTGGACTCTGCCTTCAAATAAAATCCGCCAGCGTTTTTTTTCCATATTTATTAACTTAAAGCTAGCTTTATTTCTGCAGGAATGCGTAGAGGTTTAAAATCTTTCCCCACCCAGACACAGGTTAACTCTGCCCGGGCTATAAGTTTACTATCTGACTCCCTCTTAATAACATGGCCTAAACGAAAGCTGGCCGTTTTTAACTGGATTATTTCAGTCTCAATCTCTAATATATCTCCGTAAACAGCAGGAATCTTGTATTCAATATACACATCTTTTATGGTAACCTGCACTCCCTTCTTTGCCAAAGCTTTAATATCTATACCTCGCCTTTCCAGGAAATCTGTACGTGCTCTCTCTAAAAACCGCAAATAGTTAGCATAATAAACTACGCCTGCCATATCGGTATCTTCATAGTAAACCCTTACTTTCATAAAAGAGCTAGAGCTGATTTGATACTATATCTCCCACTATAGGGAATTTATACATTTCCTTCTCATAAGCCTTAATCATCCCTGCTATCCAAGCTATAAGGCCTGCTAAAGAAAGAAGGAAGTTCACAAAAGCTCCGATAATCGGGATAAAACCCATTACGAACATCGCTACCGTTAAGCCCAGAAAAGTATAAATAGACTGCAAAGCATGAAAGCGCACAAACTTATTTTCTTTCTCCAAAAGAAAAAATACCAGCCCGCTTATCCAGCCGGCCACATAGCATAAAAGCCCCGCTATATTCTCGTCCATCCCTAATGACTTCTTTTTCTCTTCTGCCATAACATCCCTCCTTTTCTACTGGTTTTTGCACGCTTTATTATAGCAAATAATCCTGCCTTGCCAAAGATTTTCTCTTACCCGCCAGGCAACAAACCTCCTTTTCTCAAAAGCATACTCTTTACACTTCGCAGAGATAAGAAGAGCCTGGCTTCTTCCTGTGAAGGCTAAACACACTTCATTTATCTTGTTTGAAATTAAGCCCGCGCGGAGAAAAGTTAATATTTTATCTTATGAGATTCAAAAGGCCCTTTTAAAAACCTTTTTTCCTATAGGGTCTTAAGGCTTTTAGCAATTTAGGGCTAACAGGATATCCCAGTTCCCTTGCCTTATCACAATGTTCAATCGCCAATTTGTACTGCCTCAGGCGGTAATACACCATAGCCAAACCATTATGGGCCTCGGCATAAGCAGGATTGAGAGCAAGAGCCTTTTTAAGTTCAAGAATGGCTTCCTTATATCTTCTTTTGAAACTATAAGCTACTCCCAGATTGTTATGCGCTTCAGAAAAATCAGGCTCAAGAGCAACCGCCTTCTCCAGTTCCACAATTGCCCTATCATAATTTCCCTTCAGCCCGTAAGCTATTCCCAGATTGTTATGTACTCCCGCATTATGAGGGTTAATAGCAATAGACTTCTTAAATTCAGAAATAGCGGCATCATACATCCCTTTGCGGTCATATGCTGCTCCCAGACCGCTATGCGCTGCCGCATAGTTAGGATTAATGGCAATAGCTTTCTTATACTCAGAAATAGCTTCATCCCACATCCTTTTCCCGTAATAAGCCAATCCCAGATAATTATGTACCTCAACGTAATCAGGGCTGATAGCAATAGCCTTGTTGAAGGCATAAACTGCTTCATCGTATTTCCCCTCCAGAATATAGTCTAACCCCAGGCTAGCATATGCTTCCACATAAGAAGGATTAACAGCTAAAGTCTTTTTATACTCAAGGATAGCCTCATCATACATTCTTCTCTGGTCATAAGATAGACCCTTAAACAGATGTACTGCCGCCTCCTCTTCTATTCTTTTCTCTAAAACATCCCTGCTTATCTTAAGGCATTTTCTGGCAATATTATAGAATTGAGAGATATCTAAAGCTTTTTTGCATTTTTGCTCTGCTTTTTTAAACTTTCCCTGCCTGCCATATTCTATACCTTCTAAGTAATATTCCTGAGCGGTTTGGGTATAAGAGAAGCCGTATATCAAGAATAAAATCGCAAGAATCAACATTCTTATCTTTAGCTGTATCCCAAAAGATAAAGTCGTCATTATCTTCACCTTCGCTATTTTTTCTAATCGCTTGTCAGCCAATCTGCATCTGTATCTTTTTTATTATAATTGTTCTGCTATCTAATAAT
>JAGGSQ010000013.1 GCA_021159015.1 Candidatus Omnitrophota bacterium
CATAAAATATATTTGACAATATTGTTTTGATATATTTTAATCTATATAGATATTTATGATAGTTTATAATAATAGAAGTAAATAAAATGAAGAAAAAGAAAACATATCCCAGTCTGTTGACTGTAGAGGAGCTGGCAGAATATCTGGGGCTTAGAAAACAAACCATATATAACTGGCTTCATACTAAAAAGCTGAAGGGATTAAAGATAGGTAAGGTGTGGCGATTCGAAAAGAAAGTTATAGATGAATGGCTTGAAGCAATGAGAAAGTAATAGCTTGGTTATAAAGTGAGAGAAGTAGGAATTTATATTGACGAGAAGAAAGTAAGTGTAGCTGTAAGTGAAAGAGGTAAATTTCTCCTTTCTAAAAGTATTGTATTGCCAGAAATAAAAGAAGGAGAAAATTTAGAAGAACTTAAAGCAATAATTATGAGGATATTTGAGGAGACATCAGTAGATACGAACAAAGTTAGCGTAGGACTGTCGGGTAAAAATATAATATTCAGGCTTTTGAACCTACCTCTTCTCAACCGGCGGGAGCTAGAGGCAGCCTTGCCCTTAGAAGCAGAAAAATATGTCCCCTTTAGAATGAAGGAAATAGTGTGGGGATATAGATATAAGAAAGATTTTCACAATCACCAGATATATTTAGCTTTTTTAGCTGAAAGAAAGAATATCGTTGAGAATTATATAGCTCTTTTTGGAAGCTTAGGCGTCAGAATCGATACTTTAGAGTCAGGCTTTCTCTCTCTTTTTAGTTTTCTGGTTAGTAGAAAGTACATACCTTCTAATGTTCCTGCAGCAGCATTTGTAAATTTTTCTTCTACGGACATGGAGATAGCAATTTTCGAGAAACAATTTCCTTACTTTAGTCGCTATTCGAAATTGCTCTGTGATGAGCTGGGCAATGTAGATAATGCCAAGATTATGGATGAGATAGTATTGACGTTTGATTATTATAAACGGAAGTTTCATAGAGAGATAACCCCTGTCCTTTTTATAGCTGCCGCTAAAGAATTAGTAGATACAGCCGAGGCGGTAAAAAATAGTATCTCGCAGGAGGTAAAAATATTTACCCCGGCGGAAATAATGCCGGAGGTAGGATTTGAGGATTTTGAGGCAATAAAAGCCTTTTCACTGGTAGCTCGTAATATTCCACGCAAACAGAGGATTTTTCTTAATATACCTGTGGCTCAGGAAGAAGAAAGGGAAGAATTTGCTTTATCCACGCTTCCTCCTTTGAACCCCCTACTTATTATTGTAGAAGTAGTTATAGGAATTGGCCTTCTGGGATTTCTTCTTTTTAGGTATTCTAGGCAAGAGGGAAAGGCTATAGCGGAATTGCGTAAAGTTACGAAAAATTTTGTAGATAATTACAAGGAATACAAAGATATACCCTATTCCCAAATAAAAAAGAGTGATGAAGAATACTCTGAGAAAATAAAGGCATTGAAGGAAGCAGATAGTTTAGGCACTGCTATTCATAAATATCTAGATGTTATTGCTTCTGCCTTAACTTCAGGCTTGTGGCTTCAGAAGATGGATATTGTTAATAGCGTGCGAGGAAGTTTCATTGTTATGAAAGGGTATGTATTTCTGGACGATGGAATTAAAGAGCGGAAGAGTGTAGGAGATTTTTTGCTCAACTTGAGAAATAATGGCTTTATAAAAAGTAAAGAATCTTATGTAAATCTTAATTTAGTAGCTAGAGGTAAGTTAGAGAATTTTGCGGTGACCCGGTTCAAAATAGAAATAAGAAGCAAAAATGATAGATTATAAATCTAGAGAAAATCGGAAATACCTCTTGTTTTTTGTCCTTATTCTGCTTTTTGCGATAGGGTTTATTAAGATAAAATCTTTTTATCGTTCACGCATAATTGCACTTCAGAAGAAAGTAGACACCTACAGAAATAAATTGGTGATAGCCAAGAGCTTAATGAAGAAAAAGAGTGTTTTCTTGAGGAAACTTAACAGATTTCCTCTGGCTGATTCTTATCAGATTATAGAAAAAATTAATGGATTTCAAAATAAGTATAAGATTAATATAGACTCAATCAAGCCTTTAACCACGAACTACAATTATTTTCCTAATATAAATAAATATCTTAGGAATGAGATTGACTGGCTAGAGTTTCTAATAATAGTGAGAGGGGATTTTTATAGCATTTCCGATTTTATAGAAGCAATAGAAAATATGGGGGGGGTTATTCAGAATGTGAATTTTTCTTTGAGAAGGAAAAAATTAAAAGTAGAGGTAAAGGCGATTTTTGTAGTCCGGCAGAATAAAGATAGTACTAAATTATGAAAATCAAAGTTTTCTTATTCCTGATATTGTTTCTTCTATTTACTTTTGAAGGTATAAATGCTGTATCGCAGAGAGACCCTTTTGTTTCCTTACTGCCTCAGCCAGAGAAGACAAAAGCAACAATAATTACGCCGGTGGAACAGAAAAAATCTCCCCATCCCGTTTATGTAAAGGGAGGCACAGGAGAGTTAGCGAGTATCCGATTGGAAGGGATAGTTTGGATAGAAAAAAATCCTGCGGCAATAATAAATGGCGATGTATACAAGAAAGGAGATGAAATTGAGAAAGGAGCAAAAATTACTAATATCAGAAAGAACGAAGTATATATTTATTATAAAGATAGGATACATATATTCAGTATAGAAAATACAGTAGAATTGGAGGTAAAATGATAAAAAGAAATATTTATATGGGGGGGTTATTAGGTTTTTTTGCTTTTTTGTTATTTTCTTCTCTCTCAGTTGCTGCCAATACTTACGTCGGCGATGTTTATGCAGAATATCTTATAGAATCTTCGCCTAAATCAATTACTGTGAATCTAGAAGGCGCTTCACTAGAAAGTGTGCTGAAGGCTATTTCTAATCAAGCAGGGCTTAATTTCATTGCTTCGCAGAAAGCTAAAGATAAGAAACTCACCCTTTATCTTAAGAATGTTCCTCTTAAGAAAGCCTTAGATGTAATATTTAAAGCCAATAATCTTACTTATGACTTCTACCCTGAAAGTAAAATATTTGTAGTGAAAGAGGTAAAGACACCTGAGGTAAAGCTTATTACTAAAGTATATCGTCTTAAGTATGCCCGCCTGAAAGATAGCCGGCTTCAGAAAGAAATTGACAATACTTTTGGTAAAGGTTATTCTACAGAAAGCAGCAGCAGTAGTAGCAATAACGAAGAAGATGACAAAGGGATAAAATACGAAATAGAACAAATTATTTCCGAATACGGTAAAGTTACGGAAGATGTTCGTTCCAATTCCTTAATAGTTATGGATATACCTTCACAATTCCCTCTTATTGATAAGACAATTAAAGAATTGGACAAGCCTCTTCCTAAAGTGTTAATAGAAGTGGAGATGTTAGATGTTAACAAAGACGTGGTAGATAAACTTGGTTTCAATAATTTGGGCGAGAATCCTTTTACTTTAGTTTTTCATAGTAAAGGGAGTCATACCAATTTCTTTGTAGGGAATTTGGCTAATAGGGGAATGCATTTAGATACTCTTTCTAGTGGAGGTTCCGTTATCTTGGGAACAAGCTTTGCTTCTTTGCTGGATTTTCTCACCACTCAGACTGATACTAAAGCTTTAGCCCGTCCTAAAATTCTTACTCTTAGCAATGAAACGGCAGAAATCAAAATATCTGCTAATGAAGCTATAGGAGTAAAGAAGAGTGTAAATAATGATACAGGGAGTGAAGATTATGATATTGAGAGGGCAGAAACAGGCGTTATCTTAAAAGTTACCCCTCATGTAGATATAGACACCAGAGAAATTGAGATGTTTGTTCAGCCCAAAGTGATAGAAGCTAAAGATAGTGGTTTGTCCATTCCTGGCTATCTAACAGGTAATCTTAAAAATCCCGAGGAGCGCTCTGTATCTTCAATTTTAAGGATTAAAGAAGATGAAACTATTATGATCGGGGGTTTAGTAAGAAATGATACTACTAATACTGTGAAAAAAGTACCTTTCTTTGGTGATATACCTTTCTTGGGAGCTTTGTTGAGAGGCAGAGATGCTGAACATGAGAAAAGAGAACTTTTAATTTTTCTTACCCCTCATATTGTAAGCGATAGTAGTTATCAGGTGCCATCTCAATTAACTCTGAGAAGAGAGCAAAGCAGTTATCTAACATCCAGGAGGAAAAGAAGTATCAATAAGGCTTTAGAGTTTTTCAGTCGTTATTAGCCCAGTAATGATATGCGTAAAAGGTTAGGAGAGTTGCTTGTTGAGGCAGGAATTATTACTAAAGAACAGCTTAAGAAAGCTATTAGTTATCAAAAGGAGCATGGTTTAAGATTAGGAGAAGCTTTAATTCAGCTAGAAATAATTAGCGAGGGGAAAATGATAAAAGCTTTAGGGAAACAGCTAGGCATCCCTTACTACAGCTTTGAAGAAGGAAGACTCTCGCCAGCTAAAGATCAGGAGTTAGATAAACTTGTGCCTTATGATTTTGCTATAAAGCATGTAGTTCTGCCTCTTTCTCGAGAGCTTACTACGCTAACAGTTGCCGTTTTTGACCCTACGGACTTAATTGTTATAGATAATCTTCAGAGAATTACGGGTTGTGAGATAAAAGTGGTTATTTCTACTAAAAAAGATATTCTACGCGCTATCAATAAATTCTATGGGGAGCTCAATATCATTAAAAATGCTATGAAAAGGACTTATGAAGATACCGAAGAAGCCGACATTACAATTGAAACGGGAAAAGAGAAGACAGAAGAAATAAGTCTTAATAGGTTGGTAGCAGAAGCAGAAGAAGCACCGGTAGTTAAACTGGTAGATTTGATTATTCGCCAGGCTATTCAACAGGGAGCTTCAGATATTCACATTGAGCCTTTCCATAATCGCCTCTCTTTGCGATATCGTATTGACGGTGTATTATATGAAGTGCCTCCCCCTTCTTTTACTCTCCATTTAGCTTTAGTGTCGCGTATTAAGATTCTATCTCATATGGATATTGCGGAGAAACGTCTGCCGCAGGATGGGAGTTTTACGGTAAAAACCGAAAACAAAATAGTAGATTTGAGAGTGTCTACTTTACCTACAATTCACGGTGAGAAAGTAGTAATTAGGATATTGGATAAGGAGCGCGTACCCCTGCAATTAGCCCAGTTGGGTTTCTTGCCGGCGGAACTGGAGGTCGTAAAGAAAGGGATAAGTTTTCCCTACGGTCTTATTTTCCTTACCGGTCCTACCGGTTCGGGAAAATCTACTACTCTTTATGCTACCTTAAACGAGTTGAGAAGTTCTGCGAAGAATATAATAACGGTTGAAGACCCTGTAGAGTATAAAATTGACGGTGTTAATCAGGTAAGAGTTGATACAGAGATTGGCCTTACTTTTGCTCAGGCAATGCGAGCGTTTCTACGTCAGGATCCTGATATTATTCTGGTGGGAGAGGTAAGAGATCTAGAGACAGCCGAAATGTGCCTGCGAGCTTCCTTAACCGGACACTTAGTCCTATCTACTTTACATACAAACGATGCCGCTTCGGCAGTTAATCGTTTGATTGATTTGGGGATTCCGCGTTATCTCGTTGCCTCTTCTTTACGCCTAATAATTGCCCAAAGATTGGTAAGGAAGCTATGTATATCGTGTAAAGAAGCGAGAGAACTTCGGGAGGAAGAAAGAAAAAATATAGGAATTAACACTAATATTGTATATCAGGCCAAAGGATGTGATAAATGCAGTTACATTGGCTATAAAGGGCGTACAATCGTGGTAGAAGCTATTTTGATAGATGATGAAATAAGAGAACTGATTTATCAAAAGGCTTCGGCTTCGGAACTAATGGATTTAGCAAAATCTAAAGGAACGCTTTCTCTTTTTGAGAGCGGCTTGAGAAGAGTGGAAGAAGGTATAACTTCCTTAGAAGAAGTAATGTCGGTTACGGCTACCATCTAATATGGCTAAGTTTTTTTATGTTGCTAAAGATAGAACCTCCCGGCGGCAGCAAGGAATAGTAGAATCTCTTTCGCGTGAGACAGCTATCTCTGAACTGCAACAAAGAGGGCTTTTTGTCCTATCTATCTCCTCTTTGGAAAGAGAAGAACCTGTAGAGGTTGGTAAAACTCATACTTTTTCTCACAATGGAGTACGAGGTTCGGATCTGGCCCTTTTTGCCCGCCAGTTAGCAGTTCTTCTTTCTTCCGGCGTAAATCTTTTGCGTTCTTTAGAGATTACTTCGGCCCAGACAGAGAGCCGCCGTTTTTACTTTATTTTGAAAAGCGTAGCTAAGAAGGTTGAAAGCGGTTTCTCTTTTACCGAAGCAATTAAGAGTTATCCTAATATTTTCGGCTATGTATGGGAAGGATTAATTGAGACCGGCGAAGCTTCGGGAAATTTAGGAGATATTCTCAATAAGCTGGCAGACTATTTAGAGTTAAAAATGGGTTTTATGTCTAAAGTGATAAGTGCTCTTATTTATCCTGCTATACTGTTAGTGGCAGGTACAGGGGCTGTCTTTTTCTTTTCGCTAATAATTATTCCCAAATTTGAATCTATATTTAAACAGTTTGATATTACTTTACCTTTTCTTACGCAACTTCTCTTTAATTTTTCTAATTTTATGCGAAATAATTTTTTCTGGGTGATTGTGTTAGGAGCAGGATTAGTTTATGCCGTCTGGTATTTCTTTTTTAAGACTGATGTAGGCAGAAATATTACGGATAGGGCTAAATTGCATATGCCTATCTTGCAGAAATTCTTCCGTATTTTTTATCTGGAAAGATTCTCTTCTATCCTTTCTATTCTTTTAGACAGCAGTGTACCTCTTGCTTATTCTCTTAATATTTCTCAACGCTCAATTGGTAATAAAGAAATAGCCAGTCTTATTCAAACTGTAGGAGATAAAGTTAAGGGAGGTTCTTCTATGAGTGAAGAGTTAAAAAAGAGTGGTTTTTTCCCGCCTATGATAGTTGAAATGGTAAAGGTAGGAGAAGAGGTAGGAAATTTACCTGATATGTTTGCCCGTATTGCTGAGCATTATAAAAAATCTTTTGAGACTATTTTGGAAAGGTTTATATCTTTATTTGAACCGTTAATGATTGTTTTTATGGGCATAATTATTGGAGCAGTAGTGATATCTTTATTTATTCCTCTCTTCCAACTTTCTACTTTGGGTTCTTAATTTGGTTGACAAAGAGTTATTTTATGTTATACTTTTTAAAGGTAGACTTAAAAAATAAAAAGGAATAAGAAAACAAGAAAGGAGGAGAGAATGAAGCGAGGGTTTACGTTAGTAGAAATATTAGTAGTTATCATTGTAATTGGTATCTTGGCTACCATAGCTCTTCCTCAGTTTTTTAAGGTAGCGGAGCGGGGAAGAGCCTCAGAAGGCGTAGGCATATTAGGAGCTTTAAGGTCTGCACAGATGAGATATTATACCGAACATCAGGGTAATTATGCAGACGATTGTTCTGATTTAGATGTAGACCTGGGGACGCTTAAATATTTCGCTGCCCCCGCGTGTACCGGCACAAGCAATAACCTTGCTTCCGTAGCCAGAAGTGGCTCGGCAGATTATGGAGCCTATACACTTACGATTGACGCTAACGGTGATATAACCTGTGCTGGTGGTAATAAGTGTCCAGCTGGCTTCTAAGGTAAGGTAAACTAAAAAAGAGTAGGTCAGAGGAGTGTTTGACCGGGAAGAGGAATGTTTTACCTTAGCAGAATTAGTAGTAGTAATTCTGGTTATAGCTATTTTAATTTCTCTGGCTATTCCTAACTATTTAAAAGGCATAGAGAGGACCAAAAATAAAGAAGCTAAGACTATGCTTAGACTTATGGCGGCAGGGGAAGAAGTCTACCGTTTAGAAAACGGCTTTTTTGTAGGATGCAGTAATGCCTCTCAATGTAATACTCTTTTGGACCTGCGGCTTTCTGAGAAAAGTTGGGCTTATCAGGCTATCGCTCCTACCAGTGATTCTTTTTCAGCTACAGCTACCCGCCAGGGCTCTGACGGCCGGGTATGGACCATTACTTCTTCCGATGAAGATAATCCTACCTGCAGCGGGGGTAGCTATTGTGAGTAAAAAGAGGAAAAACTTTACACTTACAGAGCTGATTGTAGCAATTATTGTTATCTTCATCCTTGCAAGTTTAGGCCTGCCGCGTTATCGTAAGGCAGTGGAAAGAGTGAAAAATAAGGGAGCAAAGAGTTCTCTGGGATTAATCTCCGCGGCTGAAAGGACTACTTATTATGAAATAGGAAAGTACAAAGCTTGCAGTAATACAGACGATTGCAATGATCAGTTGCGCCTTTCTCTTTCTGATGAAGACTGGGATTACAGTGTAGCTACTACTTCGGATAATTTTACTGCTACGGCTCAGAGACAGGGGGGGGTAAGAAAATGGACTCTTACTTTTGATGGTACGAGTGAGACATTGGCTTGTTCAGGGAGTACTGATTATTGTGAATAATGTGAATAAGATGAGAAGGAAATCTTTGACTTTTATGGAAATTATTGTTTCGGCGATAATTCTTTCTACCAGTATTGTAGCTTTATTAAGTACCTTTGTCTCGGTAAAAAAGATTATTCTGAGAAGTAGCCGGCGTTTGGTTGCCGCTAATATTGCCCGCGATGTTCTGGATAGTCTCTATCCGGAAGTAAGAGAAGATACCTGGGGAAAATCTGTTAACGGCCTTTCGGCAGGGAATAATTATTCTACTTCTTATAGTTCTACCCAGATTGGAGAAAGTAAATATACGGCTAAATATGATGTTGAAGAGGTAAATTCAGCAGTAAGCGGAGCTGATGCGTATCGTAAAGTGAAAGTAACCGTAAGTTATAGTTTTTAGGCATGAAAAAAACAATTACTCTTGTGGAATTAATTCTGGCTACCGTACTTTTGATGACGATAATTTTAAGTGCTACTTCTTTAGATATAGCCACACGCTATTTTTTTAAATCCTCCGACCTAAAAGCCAAAGTTCTGAACGAAGCCTCCCTAATAACAGAGCACATAGCTAAAAATGCTCTCTTCTCTGTAGGCGAAGGTGGTTTAAAAGTAAGTGCCGATGATGGCGATATAACTAAGCGCGCTTTTAGCGTGTCAGCTGATGGCAATAGGCTTAAAATTCGTCAAGATCTCAGAAGTGACAATAACTACTATCAGTCTTTAGATACACCTCAAGATTCTAACGATGATAGATGTGTAGAGTATATGTTTGATTCTACAACTCATACTGTAACCTACGCTAGGTACACCAACTATAATTGTACAGGTACTTCTCAGACAATTACGCTTACTAATAAGTTGATGCCTCTGCAAGGAGAAAAATATGTAACTTATGATCCCACTCATCCTTTCCGCATAGCTATTTCTTTGAAACTTCGTCATAATCCTGCAAAAGCCGCTGATTCTAAGACCAATCCGGAGATGGATTTAAAAACTGCCCTCTTTGTCCATTAAACTCTTTTTGTGTGCCATATGCTAAGGAAAGAAAGGATTTATTTTCCTTCTGCCTCTTCTTTATTAGAAATAAAAGATATAGATGTCGTTCACAAGCTAAACGATGTATTGCGCAGGAAAAAAGGGCAGAGCTTATTGGTATTTGACGGGCAGGGAAAAGAATATGAAGCAAGAATTAAATCTCAGCAAAAAAGGAAGATTATTTTAGAAGTAGTCCGACTGGTTCGTTATGAGCCGTTGCCGAAAATACAAATTGATCTTGCTTTTTCTTTATTGAAGTCTCAAAGGGCCGATTTTATTATTGAAAAAGCTACGGAAATAGGAATTAATTCTTTTACTCCTTTTGTGTCTTCTTATTCCCAGATTCGTAGTGTATCTTTGTCTAAATTATCCCGCTGGCATAATATTGCCCAAGAGGCATCACGCCAGTCAGGCCGTTTATGGATTCCTAAAGTAAACCATGCTTTAAAATGGCAGGAATTTCTGAGCATATTTTCACATTACCAGCGTTGTCTTGTTTTTGATAAGCGGGGGGGAGGATTTATAAAAGTTATAAAATCTAAGCCTTCCCCACGACTCAGAAATATTCTTGTGGTAATAGGACCAGAGGGGGGCTTCTCGCCTTCAGAAGTTAAGACCTTTCAGGCTCAAGGTGCCGAAATATTTAATATTGCTTCTTTTATACTCCGGGCGGAAACTGCTGCTATTTTGGCCAGTGGCCTGGTAAAGATATGGCTGGATGATGCGGTTTAAGGTATTTAGCTTAGGGTGTAAGCTGAATCATTACGAAGCAGAGTTTTTAAGGGAAGAGTTTTTAAGTTATGGCTGGGAAGAATCAGAAAGAGCGAATCTCTTTATAGTAAATACTTGTGCTCTCACCTCTATGGCAGAAAGGAAGTCTCTTAAGCTTATACGAAAATTAAAAAGAGAAAATCCCCAGGCCCAAATTATTGCTACAGGATGTTTGGCAGAAATTAATCCTTCCTCTTTGATGAATATATCTGACTATGTGTTTTCTCATTCTGATAAGCCACTTTTGGTGAGGAAAATTCTTCAAAAGAGTAAAGAAGGAAAGGAAGGTGGTATCTGGGAGATTAAAATATCTGATTTTTCTCAAAAGAGAGCTTTCCTGAAAGTGCAAGATGGCTGCAATAAGCATTGCACTTTTTGTATCAGTCGCCTTGGGCGTGGTCGTTCTACTTCGCGGCCTCTAGGAGCAATAAAGAAAGAGTTAAGAAGACTAATCGATAAGGGGTTTTATGAGGTTGTTTTAGTAGGGCTTGATTTAGGAAGTTGGTGCAGTCAGAAGTATAAGAAGGGCCTTAATGATTTATTGGAAGAGTTGAGCCAGATGAAGGGATTAGGCCGCCTGCGTCTTAGCTCTTTGAACCCTAAAGATGTAAAAGATGAATTACTTGAGCTGGTGAGCAAAAATGATAAAATTTGTCCTCATCTTCACCTCTCATTTCAGTCGGCTGACTCCAGGGTATTGAGAGATATGGGGAGAGACTATACTCAGGAAGACTGTTTTAAGCTGGCAGAAAAAATACGCGGCAGGAGTCCCTACTTAGGTGTAAGCTGTGATATAATGTTCGGTTTTCCTTCTGAAACGGAAGGGGCTTTTGAAAATAGCTTGAGACTTCTTGAGATATTGTTGCCCGTAAAGGTGCATATATTTAGGTTCTCGCCGCGGCCTTTAACTCCTGCTGCTTCTTTATCTTATTCTATAAGTGCCGCGGAGCTACAAAAGAGGAAAGAGCGGCTCTTTGCTTTATCGCAACAGCTTTCTTATCGCTTCCGACAGCTCAATCAGGGAAGAGTCTTAGAGGTAGTGCTAGACAAAGAAAAAGAAAACTGCGGCGAAGGGTATTCCGATAACTATATTCGGGTAAAGACTCCTCTCCCAAAAACAAAATTTAATTTAGGAGTAGTTAAGGCAGAAATAAAAAAAGTTACCCCTGAAGAAACATGGGCCTCTCTTATCTGAATATTGTTAGCTTTCCAAATAAATAGCTTGCCCAAATCCTTAGTCAAAGTTATAATCTTCTATAG
>JAGGSQ010000056.1 GCA_021159015.1 Candidatus Omnitrophota bacterium
TAAATAAACCTTAAAATAATCAATACTAAGAAGAGGAGATATATCAGTTTGGTTAAGAAGGAGGGGTAAGATGACCAAAAAAGATATAGCATTGAGGGTAGCTCAGGATTTAGGCGAGAAACAAACGCGCGTAAAGAGAGTTATTCAGAAAACCCTCGATGTAATAGCCGAAGCATTAGAAAAAGGGGAAAGGATAGAGATAAGAAATTTTGGTGTGTTCAAAGTAAAAATGCGTAAAGCACGTGTGGGTAGAAATCCTCGTGCTAATGTGCCGGTGCCCGTTCCGGCAAGAAGAATAGTTGTATTTAAACCAGGGTTTTATTTTCGTCAGAATATAAAATAGCTTTTAGGGTGGTTAATAATAAATATCTTCTTCCTAAAGGTGTTAAATCTTATCTTCTACCGCAAGGGGAAGAGATAAGATTCTTTGAGCAACAAGCACGCCAGGTATTTCATTACTACGGCTATCAAGAAGTAGTCCTGCCTCATATCGATTCTTTAAGTCTCTTTCGGAGAAATATAGGGGAAGGTACAGATATAGTGGAGAGGCAAATTATGAAACTAGAAGGCAAAGACAATATTTGCCTGCGTCCTGAGGCTACGGCTCAAATAGCGCGGAGTTATATAGAAGAAGGATTATATAAAAGCTATCCTATCTTTAAAGCTTTTTACATAGGAGCTATGTTTAGAGGAGAAAAACCCCAGCGGGGGCGGTTGCGAGAATTTCGCCATGTGGGGGCAGAGTTTATTGGCTCTGATTCTCCTTATGCGGATGCGGAAATGATTAAGCTGGCAGAGGAGATTATCTCGCTTTTTGCTCCTTCCAATTTTAAGCTTGAAATAAATAGTTTAGGATGTGAAAATGACAAGGTAAAACTTGCTTCTATGCTGAAAGATAAGTTGAAACCTTATTTGTCTAAACTTTGTCCTAATTGTCAACGGCGTTACAAATCAAACCCTTTGAGGATTCTTGATTGTAAAAACAGTTCTTGCCGCGGTGTGGTTCAGGCGCTAAATATAGCTGATAGTTATCTTTGTTCTGACTGCCGTCAGCATTTTAGGAGTGTTCTTTCAATCTTGGATGAGTGGAAAGTTAAATACCATATAACTCACACTTTAGTTAGAGGTTTAGATTATTATACTCGCACTGTTTTTGAATTTACCTCGCCTTTATTAGGAGCCCAGTCAGCACTGGCGGCAGGAGGGCGATATGACAACCTTATTAGTAATCTGGCAGGTCCAGCCTATCCTGCTGTAGGGTTTGCTTTGGGATTAGAGCGGGCTATGCTGCTTCGTAATCAGCCTATACCTGTTTTCCGCCTAAAAGCTTTTATAGTGTGTGTGAATGAGAGTCTTAAGTTAGAGGCTCTGCGTGTGGCAGGAATTCTGCGAAAAGCAGGCCTCAGCTGCGATATAGATTTTCGCTCCCGTTCTCTTAAGGCACAGTTGAAATACTCACAAAAGTTTCATGCTGAGTTTGTAGTTATAATAGGAGAAGATGAATTAAAAAGAGGCGAGGTAGTTTTAAGGCATATGCCGACTTCTCAGCAAAAGAATGTTAAATTAGAGGATATTGTAACCGAGATACGAGGTAACTGATGTTGCGCACGCATAACTGTTCTCAGGTAGACGAAAACGTTTTAGGGAAGATAGTCAGGCTGTGTGGATGGGTTAAATCGCGCCGCGATCATGGAAAAATTATATTTATTGATTTAAGAGACCGCTACGGAATAGTGCAAGCCGTCTTCGTTAAAAGCGTTTCCCCGCAAGCTTATCAGCAGGCAGAACATTTAAGAAATGAAGATGTAATAGGGATAAAGGGAGAAGTTAACCGTCGTCCTGCCGGTACTGAGAATCCGAAGATAAAAAGCGGTCAAGTAGAGGTGTTAGTCAAAGAATTAGAGATATTTAGTTCGGCTCAAGACTTACCTTTTCTTATAGAGGAGAAGGTAGATGTTTCAGAAGAGATTAGACTTTTTCATCGCTACCTGGACTTGCGGCGGGAAAATATGCAGAGAAATATTGCTTTACGTCACAAACTTATACAAGGGTTCAGAAAATTCCTTAATCAACAGGAGTTTTTAGAGATAGAAACCCCTTTTCTTACCCGTTCCACTCCCGAAGGAGCCAGAGATTTTCTTATTCCTTCTCGCCTTAATCCGGGTAAGTTTTATGCCTTGCCTCAATCGCCGCAATTGTTTAAACAAATTCTTATGGTGGCAGGTTTTGACCGTTATTACCAAATAGTTCGCTGTTTTCGTGATGAAGACCTGAGACGAGACCGCCAGCCTGAATTCAGCCAACTGGATTTGGAGATGTCCTTTGTAGTAGAAGAAGATATATATGAACTAAGCGAGAAGATGTTTGCGGCAGTTTTTAAGGAGGCATTAGGAGTAGACCTAAAAGTTCCTTTTCCTCGTTTCAGCTATGAGGAGGCGCAAGAAAAGTACCATACAGATAAACCTAATATAGAAAGTGATAGTCCTTTCCGCTTTTGCTGGGTTAATAACTTTCCTCTTTTTAAATATAACTCAGAATTTGGCAGATGGGAGTCAGAGCATCATCCGTTTACCAGTCCCCATCCGGCTGATTTAGACCTTTTAGATAATAAAGAACTCTCTAAGGTGCGTTCACGCTCCTACGATTTAATTCTTAACGGAGAAGAAGTCGGTAGTGGTTCGATAAGGATTCATTCTTCTCTTTTACAGAAGAAAATTTTTGAGATTTTAGGCATTGACGCAAAGAGAGCAGAAGAGAAATTTGGTTTTCTTTTGCGCGCTTTTTCCTACGGTGTTCCTCCTCATGGAGGTATAGCTTTTGGATTGGACCGAATTATAGCCGTTATTACAGGTTCCCATTCTATTAGAGAGGTTATAGCCTTTCCTAAGACTCAGAAAGGGATGTGTCTTTTAAGCCAGAGCCCTGCTGAGGTAGAGAAGGAACAGTTAAGAGAAATTAATATCGAAATAAAGAGGGAAAATGATTAGAAAGGAGAAGCTATGAAAAAAATCTATATTTTAGGGGTAGGGGTACTGTTCCTGGTAAGCGGTTGTTTAGTGAGAACTTATACTGTAGAAAAACCACGCACAGATCTAGAAGTACGAGGAAACCGGGGATATATTGCAGGGGGAGAAAAAAAAGAGCAGGCGGTATCTTCTTCTCGCTTAGGTAAAACACGTAAATATACGGTAGTAGAGATAGAGCTGGGGAAATCAAAACGTGAGATTAAGAAAGAAACTTCAGAGAAGGCATCTTTATCTCAATCTCAACCTCCCTTGTCCGAAGTACCGGCTACTTCGAATGTTGAAGAGGAAGTAGTGTTTAAAGAAAGTACTTCTTCAAAAAAAGAGGAGGAGAAAACTGGTTTTACCAATGAGCAGCCTGAATATAAAATGTATACAGTGAAAAAGAATGATACGCTGCAAAAAATATCAAGAAGGTTCTATGGCACAACGCGCCGCTGGTTAAAGATTTATAAAGCCAACAAGGATATACTTAAATCTCCTGACAGAGTATATCCGGGACAGGTGCTTAAAATACCTCAATGAAAGAGTATATAGAAGTTAGGAAATATCATAACCTGCAGCAATTATTTGGCCCTTTAGATAGAAATATTAAGATAATTGAGCAATCTTTTGATATAGATATTTATGTGGTTGATAATAAATTATGTTTGGAGGGCAAACGGCAAGATTTGAAGATGGCAAAAAGAGTTGTAGAAGATATTATGAAGAAAGGAGAAAATAGTGATGATATTTTAGGAATAGATGTGGCAGAGATGGTGGAAGAATATAAAGCGGGAAAAGAGAAGGAAGAATTTGACCGCATAAAGATATTATCGGCCAGGTCTCAAATCAGCCCCCGTAGTTTTAATCAGCAGAAATATGTCGATTCTATAAAGAAATATGATTTAGTTTTTGCCATTGGTCCAGCGGGCAGTGGTAAGACTTATCTCGCCATGGCTATGGCTCTTAATTTCTTGCAGAGGAAGATGGTCAAGAGGATAATAATGACACGTCCTGCTATTGAAGCAGGAGAATCTCTGGGTTATCTTCCCGGCGGCATACAACAAAAGCTTAATCCTTATTTGAGACCTCTTTACGATGCTCTCTATGATATACTGGAGGGGAATGTGGCAGATGATTATCTAAAAAGCGGCATAATTGAAGTTGCCCCTTTGGCCTATATGCGCGGCAGGACTCTCAATGGAGCTTTTATTATTTTGGATGAGGCTCAAAATTGTACACAACAGCAGCTAAAAATGTTTCTTACCCGTTTTGGTCAAGGCTCTAAAGTAGTAGTTACAGGTGATATTACTCAGACAGATTTGCCTCAGAGGCGCCCCGTCGGTTTTATATCTACCTTAAATATATTGAAGAGGGTGAACGGTATAGAGTTTGTTTATTTGGATTCTGGCGATATTGTAAGGCATTCTCTAGTTAGGAAGATAACAGAAGCTTATGAAAAACATAAACGTTCCAAAACTACTTGATACATTTTTTATTGTTCTTATAGGAGCAGCAGTAGGATGCGTCTTTTATTTATACAGGATAAACGTAGCTGTTCTTGCCTTTTTCTCTTTTGTTTTTATTTACTTGATAGCCTTCCGGCATAAGAAAGAAATAAACTATCTGAAGTTGGGAGTAATTTCTTCTTTTAGTTTAGGCCTCATAATAACCGTAAAAGTACTTAGTCTCAACATTTATCTTCATCCTTTATTGCTCTTGGCATTCTTAACTATCCTTCTCTTTGACGATATAGAGATATCGTTTGTATTTCTGGTCTTTACTTCCTTTCTCTACGTTTTTATTCTCGGTCTCCCATATGAATATATGATTATTTTTGCCGTGAGTTCTCTGGCCTGTATGTTTTTAGCCAGAAATTCCCGCCGCCGCGTACAAATTATAAAAGCCGGTATTATATCCTCTTTGATTCAATTAGGAGTTACCTATTTAGTTTTTACCTACAGACTTTCATGGCACAATTACTATCTTATTGGCATATATTCTTTAGCAAATGGCTTAGCCTCTGCTTTTTTACTTATGGGCATCCTGCCTGGATTTGAATGGTTATTTGGAGTGGTCAGTAATATCTCTCTTCTGGAATTATTTAATCATCCTCTCCTGCGCAAAATGATTCTTTTGGCTCCCGGCACTTATCATCACAGCCTGGTAGTAGCAAATCTTTCTGAAGCCGCAGCAGAAGCTGTTGGCGCTAACGCCCTTCTGGCAAGAGTAGGGGCTTATTTCCACGATATTGGCAAAATATCAAAGTCAGAATATTTTTCAGAGAACCAGATGCTTCTTACTTACCGCGACAAGCATAAAAAGCTTAGTCCGGCTATGAGCAAGCTTATTATTATTAATCACGTAAAGGAAGGTGTAGAGCTAGCGAGAAAGTATCGTTTGCCTCCTCGCATTATTGATTTTATCCAGCAGCATCACGGCACTACCCTTGTCTATTATTTTTATCAGCGGGCTAAAGAGAAAACTCCTCAAGAAGTTAAGAGTGAGGAAGAATATCGTTATCCCGGCCCTAAGCCGCAAACCCGGGAGATAGGTATTGTTCATTTGGCTGATACGGTTGAGGCTTCTTGCCGCAGTATTTCTGAACCTTCGCCAGGGAGAATAAGGGAAGTGGTTAAAGAATCAATAGCTAAAAGATTATTAGATGGGCAGCTGGACGAGACAGCCCTTACCCTTAATGATTTACATATAATTTCCGAAGTATTCATCCGTATTATTAACGCTACTTTTCATGCCCGGATTGAATATCCGCGTTCTCATGGAAAAGAGAATATTTATAGCCGATAGGCAGAATATCTTTCGTTTTCGGCATAAAGTTCTGCATAAGATTGTAGAAAAATTTTTTGAAATGGAGAAAGTGTCATTTAGTCTCTCCTTAGTTCTAACTGATAACCAATTGATAAAGAAACTGAACTATCGTTACCGTAAAGAAAACTACTCTACGGATGTGTTAGCTTTTCCCTTAGCAGCAGAATATGATTTAGATGATATAAGAGGAGAAATAGTTATTTCGGTAGAGAAAGCGCAGGAAAATGCAATTTTGTTTGCTCAGAGAGTTGAAAAGGAGATAGCTCTCTACCTGGTTCACGGCTTGCTTCATCTATTGGGTTATCGCGACTACCCTACTCAAGTTGCAGAAGAAATGAGAAGGGAGGAGAAAAAAATATTGAGAAGCTTAGACAAAGAGCTATTTGATAAACTCTTAATAAAAAAAATTTAAGATTTACTTTTTTTGTTATATGATAGAGATATGAAACTGAAATCCTTATCTTCTAAATTAAAAAGAGATTCTGATTTCTGGCGGCGCATTTTCTCTTCTTATCCTGACTATCTTTTTATTTTAGATAGGCACTTTAAAATTTTAGAAGCAAACAAAGCCTGTGAGAGAATATTTGGAATGAGCCGCCAGCAGCTTAAGCAGAAACATTGTTTTGAAGTATCTCACCGCCGCAAATCACCTCTTGCTAACTGTCCCTGCGTGCGTACTTTGAAAACTAAAAAAGCTGCGGCAGAATATGTAGATATTTTAGGCCGGAAAGTTTTAGTTTTGACTTTTCCTCTGCTGGATAAGAAAGGGAAAATTGAAGCCATAGTGCATATTGCTAAGGACATAAGCGACGTTATATCTTTGCAAAAAGAATTAAGCGAGAGAGAAAGATTTTTCCGTCTCCTTTTTGAGGAGTTGCGAGAAGCTGTTTTGGTTCTGGATCACAGAAGAAAAATTATTGATGCTAATCGGGCTGCTTCCGTACTTCTTGGCTATTCGCGCCAGGAATTTCAAAAGCGCAGTCTGCGAGATATCATTGCGGCACAAGACCTGGCTCAGATTGAGGTAGCCATAAATGAAGAACTAGTTAAAATTAACGGCTGGCTTACTTATATAGAAGCAAGAGTAATTTCTAAGCTGGGTGAGAAAATTCGGGCCGAGCTTAATATTACTACGTTGCGGGAGAAAGATGAGCAGATCTTTGTGATAATCGTGAGGGATATAACTTATCGGAAGAAAAGAGAAGAAGTACTTCTAGAGTCAGAAAGAAAATTTCGGGCCATCGTAGAAAATACTATAGATATCGTAGTAGTACTTCAAGGAGGGAAAATAGTTTTTGCCAATAGCCAGTTTGAGAAAGTTTTCGGGATTAAGCTTTCCTCCCTGGAGAAGAATAAGATAAAATTGCAAGATCTGGTAGAACGAGAGCAGAGAGCCTGCTTTTTGAAGAATCTGCGTCTGCTCAAGCGTAAGTCACTGGCTTTCTCCGAGTGGGAAATAAAGTTCATCTGCCGCAACCGGAAAAAAGTTCCTTTTCATATAAATGTTTCTGCATTTAGCTGGCAGCAGAAGCCCGCTCTTTTGTGTACGGCACGGGATTTAAGCCGCATAAAGGAAGCGGAGGCAGATTTGAGAAAAAGAGAGGAGCAACTGCGGCTGATTCTGGACAATTCAGCGGATATAATTTTTACCTGCCGGGGTGGGAAAATTACTTATATAACTCCGGCGGTAAAGAGGATATTAGGTTATGAAGTTGCAGAGATTATGGGCAAAAGTTGTTATCGGTTGGTAGCGCTTTCCAATCGTAAAGTATGGGATAAAATTCTTAATCCCCGAACTTATCGTGCCAGTAAAACCCCTGTCTTTACTATAGAAGCAGTGACTAAAGATAAGAGAAAGGTGTTCTTTGAGCTGAAACCTTCTCTTCTTAGACGTAATAAGCATTTTGAAGTTCAGATAGTGGCGCGTGATATCAGCGAGAGGAAGCGGCTGGAAGAGGTAAGGGAAGCTCTCTTGCGTTTAGAAGAGTTTATCTCTTCTGTATCGTTTAAATTTATTAATGCAAAATGGGAAGATGCAGATACAGCTATTAATGAGTCACTGGCGGAGCTAGGTAGTGCTATAGAGGCTGACAGCATCTATGTTTCTCTTTTAGAAGATAACAAAGTGCGTGATGCCTATATATGGGTGAAAGGTAAGAAGGCTAAAGAGTTTTTTTCTGCGGCAGGAGAGGTAGAAGCAGAAGAAATGAAATGGTGTTTCCGTCAGTTCCCTCATAATGAGCCTTTGGTAATTGAAAATGTCGACGAGCTCCCTTCGGCTGCCTTTACTCTTCAGCGTAAATTGAAGGCCGAAAGTGCCGCCTCTGCTTTAGTAATGCCGCTCATGAGCAGAGAGAAAACTTTAGGCTGTATTCGGGTAGAGAGAAAGAAACTTAGCCAGTGGCAGGAAGAAGAAAGGCTGATGTTTCAGACATTTGTAGATGTTATAAGAGGGATGCTGGAGAAAAAAATTGCAGAAGAGGCTTTAAGGAGGTCGGAGAAAAAACTGCGCCATATTATGGACAATACTCGTGATATAATTTTCAATATAGACCTGGAGGGAAATTATACTTTTCTCAATAAGGTGGCAGAGGAAATAAGCGGGTATTCTCTTTCTGAGGCGTTAAAGGCTAATATAAAAGATATAGTAGCCCCGGAACATTTAGAGTTTCTCCAGGAATTGATTAGGAAGAGAATGAGAGGAGAGGAAGTGCCGCAGGTATATACTTTTGACATTATTACTAAGCAGGGTCAGAGACGTACGTTAGAGGTATCTACTGATGGGATTTATGATAAGAAGGGTAAGCTTATGGGCATTGAAGGAGTAGCGCGTGATATTACAGAAAAAAAGAAAGAAGAAGAGTGCCGTCTTAAAATGTCTCGTCTGGTGCAGGTACAGTCAGAGATAGCTCACTTATTTATTGAGAGAAAGAGATTCGACAAAGTCCTTCCTCAGGTTTTAGAGAAAGCGGGTAGAGCTTTGGAGGTATCCCGTACTTATGTGCTTTATTATTCTTCGGACTACAAATTTCTTAATTATCTGGGGGAATGGCATAAGGAAGGAATTGATTTCCGTATGCAGACGGCAAAATCCTTAGACGCTTCTTCTTTTGTTAACCTTCAGCAAACAGCAGCCAGAGGAGAAATAGTTCGGGTTGATGATATAGAGCTATTTGACTGGCCTATGAAAGATTTTTTCTCCCAACAGGATGTTAAAGCATTGTTATTAGCTCCTATCTTTGTAAATAATAAGCTCTACGGTATTGTAGGCTTGAGCCAGACAGATTGCAGGAGGGAATGGGAAGATTTAGAAATAAATTTCTTACAGGATTTATCGTTTCTGTTAGGAACGGTTATAGAAAGAGAAAATTACAGCAGTGAATTAGAAAGAATTAAAGCAATTATCAGTAATCTCAAAGTAGGGATTTACAGAAACACTCCTGGCCCGCAGGGGCACTTTATTGAGACTAATCAGGCTATGCTGGAGATATTTGAAGCAGATTCAAAAGAGGAATTTATGAAAGTTAATTTCGCCGCTCTTTACCAGAACGCGGCGGAAAGAAGAGCCTTCAGCGACAAATTAGTAAAAAATGGCTTCGTAGCGGGAGAGGAAGTAAGGCTGCATACTCTAAAAGGCAGAGCTATCGTCTGTGCTGTGTGGGGAGTAAGGCGACAGGATGAGCAGGGGAATGTTTATTTTGACGGGGCGATTGTTGATATAACTGAGAAGAAAAAAACCGAAGAGAAACTACAGACTGCCTACCGTAAACTTGCAGAGACGGAGAACCAGCTTATCCAATCAGAAAAAATGGCAATTCTAGGTACTATTTCTTCGGGTATCGCTCATGAAATAAGAAACCCTTTAGGCGTTATTCTTAATGGGAGCGAATATTTGGAGAGCGTGCTTAAAAATAAGGATGAATTGATGATTATGGTTATCAATAAAATTAAGGCCGCAGCTCTAAGAGCCAACAGTATTATCGTCAAACTCCTGGAGTTTTCTCGTGCTTCCGAGATGAAGCCAGAAAAGATAAAAGTCTCTGAGATGATTTCGGAGTCTTTAGTTCTTCTGGAAAATCGTGCTAATCTTGCCGGAATAAAGGTAGAGAAAAACACAGAAGTTGACGGGATAGTATTTGTGGATAGGATTATGATGGAGCAAGTGCTATTTAATCTTTATAAGAATGCCTTTGATGCTATGCCTCAGGGTGGCAGACTGAAGATTATTACGCGAAGGGAGAGCAATAAGATAGTGATTGAGGTGATAGATAATGGTATCGGAATTCCCGAAGAGAGCTTGAAGAAAATATTTGATGCTTTCTATACGACGAAAGCAAAGGGTAAAGGAACAGGCATGGGGCTGGGACTTTGCTTAATGATTATGGAAAGGCATAAAGGAGAATTGAGGGTTGAGAGCAAGGTGGGTCAGGGGAGTAAATTTAGTGTGATTTTGCCTCTGGCCGAGTAAAAAGGAGGGAGAGTGGAGAAAAAAATAAAAGTTCTAATAATTGATGATGAAGAGGACTTTACTTTTTTTGTCAAACTTAACCTGGAACAAACAGGGCGTTTTGAAGTTCTGGTTGCTAATGAGGGCGAAAAAGGGATTAAGCTAGCCAGAGAGAATCTGCCGGCAGTAATATTACTGGATGTGCTTATGCCTTTTCTTCCGGGGCCTGAAGTAGCGCGCCGCATTTTAGATGACCCTCGCACTAGTAAAATACCCATTATCTTTCTTACCGCTATTGTGGATAGGAAAGATTTAGGAGGCTCTAGTGTACGTGAAGTAGGAGGGCGCCATTTTTTGGCAAAGCCTGTAACTACCGAAGACTTAATTGCTGCGATTGAAAACGTAATAAAAGATTAGCCTTCCGAAAATAAAAAAACCTTTAGCGTGTAACCCCAATATGATAATGTCCTATTTAGCCAAAATAGAAATGTCCTCTTTTAAGCCTGCTATAATACTCTTTTTGAAAGGAGGGTGTTATGGC
>JAGGSQ010000001.1 GCA_021159015.1 Candidatus Omnitrophota bacterium
GTGACGGGTATAATAGAGTTTTAGATTCTGGAATATGGACTGAGTATTAGAGTAGACAAGCTTTAAATAAGAAGATATTATTGTTTAATGTGGAGTCAGAGTCTGAGCTTAGGCTTATTAATAATCTGGCTTGCGGAAATAAGAGAAAAGCAGATGTTGCTTTGCGTATAAATCCTGATGTGAGCTCTTTAACTCATAAATACACTATTACCGGTAAGAAAGAAAGTAAATTTGGTATTGATATACCACGCGTGCAGGAGATAATTCTCTCTTCAGCACAGGTTTATCCTTGTGTTAATTTTTGCGGTATTCATTTGCATATCGGCTCTCAGATTATGGAGACAGCACCTTTTCTAAAAGCCATTAGAAAAGCTATTGTTTTGATTGATAGCATAAATAGACGCAGGAGGATTATCCGTTATCTGGATATAGGAGGAGGATTTGGCATAGATTATGAAGGGCAAAAAAAATTTCCCCTTGCTAAGCTGGCTTCAGAAGTTATCAAATTAGTTTCTTCTCGTCATCTGCATTTAATTGTAGAGCCAGGACGTTATATTGTGGGAGCAGCAGGGGTATTGTTAACCAAAGTGATTTACATTAAAGAGACTCCCCCTAAACGCTTTATAATTGTAGATGCGGCTATGAATGATTTGATTCGTCCTTCTTTGTACGGAGCTTATCATCGTGTGGTTCCTTTAAAAAGAAGCCAGCGGCAAAGGTTTGTAACTTCGCCAGATTCAGATATAGTAGGTCCTATTTGTGAAAGCGGGGATTTTCTGGTGCGGGGGGTAAAACTTGAAGTAAAAGAAGGAGATTACCTGGCTATCAGGGATGTGGGTGCTTATGGATTTTCTATGGCGTCTAACTACAATTCTCGCCCTAAACCCGCTGAGGTTCTTGTAGATGGCTGTAAGGTAAAATTAATCAGGAAGCGGCAGACATGGAAAGATTTAGTAGCCAAAGAGGGCGGGAGAGGCTTAAGCTGTATAAGCTGACTGCTGCCGGTAACGATTTTCTTTTGTTCTCTGGAGTATGCCAGCCGTTTTCTTTCTACCACCGTCTTGCTCGGCAATGTTGTCTGAGACGATATGCCTGGGGGGCGGATGGCCTTTTAGTGGTGGAGAAAAAAGAAAGAAATTTTAGGATGCGTATTTTTAACCCTGATGGCTCAGAAGCAGAAATGTGTGGCAATGGTGCACGTTGTGCTGCGCTGTGGATTTATCTCTATAAGAAGAGAGAATCTAACCTGACTCTCTTGACTAAGGCGGGAGAAATAAAGGCCGTAGTAACTAAAGTCTACCGCCCCTTACGGCAATGTACTTTCTCTAAAGCCAATATAAGAGTTAAAATGACTCCTCCTACTGACTTAAAACTTCATTTCTCTTTGCCTCTTTCTTCCCGTTCTCTTAGTTTAAGTTTTATTAATAGCGGGGTGCCTCATACTGTAATATTTGTGGAAGGTTTGGAAAAGATAGATATAGAGCGTCTGGGGGCTTTGGTGCGTTATCATAAACATTTTGCGCCGGCGGGTACTAACGTAGACTTTGTAGAATTTATTAAAGATAACTTCATTAGGATACGCACTTACGAGCGAGGCGTAGAAAAAGAGACATTAGCTTGTGGCACCGGTATAGTTGCTTCTGCTATTTTGTCCAAACTTCGCTATTCTAACCCTAAGTTAACCAATAGGGTGAAAGTGCTTACGCGTAGCGGTGAGACCTTAGAGGTTAGCTTTAATTACGAGGATAATATAATATCTAATGTTTGGCTTAAGGGTAGTGCTTATTTAGTGGGAGAGATTATAATATGAAGAAGAGTACTTATATCTTCTGTTTGGTAGTGATTCTTTTTGCTATACAAAATGTAGTTTTCTCTTCTCTCCACGAACAGGATGACGATTTCTTTGCTTCTTCGGGCAACTCTTCTCTTAACAGTAAGAGAAGAGTTAGGCTTATGCAGGAAATCAAAAAATTCATTAAAAAAAGAGATTTCAAGAGTGCGGCAATTTTTCTTAAGTTGCTAAAAAGGATTTCTCCTCCTGACGACGCTAAAGTAATATATTTCTCTCGTATTATTGAAGAGGGGTTAGCATGGCAGCAAGATAGAGCTGCCTGTTATAGCCGCGATTTTGTTCTTTCTTATCAACAGATGATAAATTATCAACTGAATCACTGCAATATACCAGAGGCAAGAAATATCTATAGCCGCTTTAGGCATAAATGCCAGCATTTTATTCCTTCTACTTTAGATAAAATATACCGCCAGATTAAGAAAAAAGATCGCTCTTGTCGCATTAAACAAAAAGAATATTACCGAATTGCTCAGAGAAGAGAGAAACTAATAAAAAGTTTAATTAAGCAAAAAAACCTTGCTGCTGCTGAGAAAGCTTTAGCAGAGTCTCAGGCGTATTTGTCTTCTGAGACTCGTCAAAATTTACACACTCAGCTCTTAGAGACTTATAAAAAAGAAGAAAGAAAAGAAATAGAAAAAGAGTTTGAGAGTTTAAAAGAAAAAGTTCAAGAGGGAAACTATCATAAGGCCGAGGCCGGATTACCTCAACTCCTAAAGAGGGTGCGCTATAATAATACTTATGCCCAGCGGCGTTATCAGGAAATTCTGCAGGCTATTAAGGGAAGAAAAACGAAGGAGAAAGCAGAGAGGAAGGAAAAAGCAGTTGAGAAAGCTTTGTATAAGACCGGTATGCTAATGAAAATAAGGCAGCTTTTTAGGGTAGGAAAAGTTGAAGAAGCCAAGACACTCATTAACCAACTGAAGATGTCTTTCCCCGCTGATGAGCAAGTTCGAGCTCTGGAAAGTTATATTTCTCGTCAAGAGGAGGAGTTTAATCTTCTTCTTGGCGAGATAAAGAAGTTGCTTACCTCCGGGTATTATTTAGAATCACTAAAGATTATAAATTCTTTAAAGAAAGATTATCCTGTTCTTTCTCAAGCCCATAAGAATGAATTAGAGTCTTTGCAGCATGAAATATACGCCTGGGAGCAGCGGCAAAAAATGATCCTGGAAGAACAGTTAGAGACATACGTGAAAAAAGGAGATTACAAGAATGCTAACGATATTCTTGAAGAGATAAAACAGAAGTGCTCTAATGATGCTCAAATACAAATGCTGGCAGACCAGATAAAAAAAATGCTGCTAAAAGAAAGAGAAAGCGAAAAGAAACTTCAGCTGATTAGACAACTGCAGAACGCTTTAAGCGAGGAAACAGCTACTTCTTCTCAAGTCAAAGTGCTTATTAAGGATGTAGAGGATTAATTATGAAGTTAAAAAAGACGGTTAAGAAAGAAGGGATTTTGGCTATTGTAATGGCAGGGGGTAAGGGAGAACGTCTTTATCCTTTGACTTTAGAACGTTCTAAACCTTCTGTACCTTTCGGGGGAAGATATAGAATCATAGATCTAGTTTTGAGTAATTTAGTAAATTCCGGTATTTATTCTATTTATGTCCTGGTGCAGTATAAATCGCAGTCTCTCATTGAGCATATTCGAACCGGTTGGCGGCGGCAGGGAGTCAGCCCCCGCCATTTTATTACTGTGGTCCCTCCCCAAATGAGAAGAGATGAGCTTCCTGATTGGTATCGGGGTACGGCTGATTCAGTCTATCAAAATATTAACTTAATTCTTGATTTCTCCCCTAAAGCCGTAGCCATCTTTGGAGGTGACCATATTTACCGCATGAATATAAAAGAGATGGTTAATTTTCACTTCCGTGCTAAAGCCGATGTGACCATAGCTTGTGTGCCTTTTCCTACCCCTCAAGCACAAAATTTTGGCATTCTGGAGACCAACGGGGCAGGAGAGGTAGTTTCCTTTCAGGAAAAGCCAAATAGTGAGAAGCTCAAAGCAGTTGAAAATGAGTATTCACTTGTTTCCATGGGCAATTATATCTTTGATACCGATATTCTAATTGATAATCTTTTGGAAGATTCTTCGCTTTCTTCCTCTCGTCATGATTTTGGACGGGATATTATTCCCCGCCTTATTAAAAAAGCAAGAGTTTTTGCCTATGATTTTTCCCACAACAGAATCCCCGGGCTTAAAGATTATGAAGAGAAGGCTTATTGGCGTGATGTGGGCAATATAAAGAGTTTTTTTGATGCTAATATGGACCTTTTGGGCGAGCGTCCCCGCATTGATCTGTCAAATCAATATTGGCCTATTTATGCTTCTTCTCTGGAATTGCCGCCGGCAAAGATAAATAAGTCTGAAGTTGTTAATTCTCTCATTAGCGAAGGGGTTATTATCAGCAGGGCACAAATTAGAAATTCTATTTTGGGAAGAGGCGTGATTGTGGAAAAGGGATGTCTAATTGAAGACTCAATTGTAATGGATTTTACCCAGATTAGAAGCAATACCAGGGTAAAGAAAACAATAATTGACCGCTTTAATATAATCGAGCCTAATAGTTACATTGGTTATAATACCGTTGAGGATGGGAAGAGATATTTTGTAGATAAAGAGGCAGGAATTGTGGTAGTGAAACGCGGTCCGCGACGGCTGTTTCACTATTGAGTTTTAGTCTGGGAGGGGAAAGTGGATATAGAGGAGACTATTCGAAGAAGAAAGAGTGTGAGACGCTATTTGAGCAGGCCTATAGAGAAGGAAAAGATAGTAAAGCTTATAGAAGCGGCACGCCTGGCTCCCTCTGCTTCTAACCGCCAAGAGTGGAGATTTGTAGTAGTAAGAGACAGGAGCAAAATAGAGCAGCTGGCAGTGGCTTCTTGTAATCAGAGTTTTATTAGAGAAGCCTCATTAGTAATTGTTGCTTGTGCCCAGACAGATAGTTATGTGATGAGATGTGGACAGCTTTGTTATCCTATAGATGTGGCTATAGCCTGCGAGCACATAGTCTTGGAAGCAGTTGAGCTAGGCTTAGGAAGCTGTTGGATAGGAGCTTTTTACGAAGAAGAGGTGAAAAAAATTCTAAATATTCCCTCTGAAATTAGGGTAGTGGAGTTATTAGCTTTAGGTTATCCTCATCCTGAGGAAACACCCCCAGAGAAAAAAAGGCTCTCTTTAGACCAAATTGCTTTTGGAGAGAGCTGGCATAAGCCGCTCAACTTAACTTAGATTGTGTTTTAGCTCTTCTTCCGCGTTTACTAAATCGCGATTGATTCTTTCAAGTGCCATCTCTACTTTAGGGTAGAAATCGTCGCGGAAAGAGGGGAACTCTTTTATTTCTCTTAATATCTGAATGCTCATGCGAAGATATCTTACCAGAGTACCTTCGTCTATTGTGGTGTGCTTGCTCAACTGAATAAAGTCTGTTCCTTCAAACCATTTCTGTATGCTTTCTGATAAATGAAAATAGGGCCTTTTACTAAGAGGATAGATGCGGCGGTACTTTTCTTCTTTATGAATAGTCTTTAGGTAAGAGGCAAGAGTTTTTCTTATTTCGTTTGTTTTTGGAGATAGGGCTGGCTCCTTTTCTCCGCGGCGGGGTTCATAGGCTAAGGCTGCCGCAAAAATACAGAGCTGGAGAGGAGAAAGAGATTCCAGCAGTCCTTTAGAATATACCTCCCCTATAATAAGCTCAAAATTATAAAGTTTTGCGGCTAATTTTCCTTTGGTAGATAACTGATTGTCTTGGTTGATATACCCGAAGTATTTAAGAAGAGACACTTTTTCTTTTAACATCCTTAAAGCTTCTTTTCTATCTTTTTCTTTGGCTTGCCAGGCGTGGAAGCTTGAGGGATAAATTGAATATATCTCTTCCTGCCAATAGCTGTAGAGATTAAGAATCGTAGCATAGTTATTCTTAAACTGGCTTTTTATCTTTTCCGGTGCGGAATGAATAATTCTTTCTACTTCATTAATCTTTAGGGAAGGATTTATTTTTAGGAATACATAGCCTTCTTTATCGATGCCGCGCCTTCCGGCGCGACCAGCCATCTGGTAGAAGTCGCGTGTTTTTAGACTCCTCCACCAGTGTCCGTAGTATTTCTGGAGACTGTCGAAGATAACCGTTCTGGCGGGCATATTGATACCTAGGGCAAATGTTTCTGTGGTGAACATTGCCTTTATTAGTTTAAGAGTAAATAATCTTTCTAATATTTCTTTGGTAGAGGGAAGAAGACCAGCGTGGTGGAAAGCTATGCCTCTTTCAATAAGACTTTTTAGGTATTCCGCAGTAGGGTTTCCTTCTAAGCCAAATATTTTTAGGAGACGGTTATAGTAGTCTATAGCATATTTTTTTTCTTGTTCGTTGAGAAAATCATAATGATATAACTCTTCCGCAAAGATCTCGCATTTTCGGCGGGAGAAAGAAAAATATATACAAGGAAGCTTGTCTCTTTCATAGAGGTATTTAAAGAGAGTAGAAAGCCGATTGGGAGAATAAGGCTTGTAATTGTAAACTGTACGGTTCTTTTTTTTGAGGTATAAATTATGATGATGTCTTAGCTGTTTCCAGTTAAGAAATATTTTGTTGTTAAACTGAAAATAGAAACGGAGGGGTACGGGCCGTTTTGTCTCTTTAACTACTTTGAGAGGATGGGGATGGATTTTTCTTAACCAGGCGGCAATTTCTGACAGGTTAGAGACGGTGGCGCTGAGAGCTAATATTTTCAGATGGGGCGGAAGGAATATTAACGCTTCTTCCCAGACGGTTCCTCTTTCTATATCATCCAGATAGTGTATTTCGTCAAATATTACCCATTCTTTATCTGCTACTCTCCGGGGGTTCTCTACGATTATATTGCGAAATATTTCCGTGGTCATAATAGTTATAGGAGCTGCAGAGTTGATACTTACGTCGCCGGTGACAATACCGGTTTTATCAGGATAAAGGAGGCAGAAATCGCGATATTTTTGATTGCTCAGCGCCTTAATAGGTGCGGTATAGATTATGCCGTTTCTTTTTTGCAGTGCCGTCTCTATAGCATATTCTGCCAGGAGAGTTTTTCCGCTTCCGGTAGGGGCTGAAATTAGGACGGAAGCTCCTTCTTGAATATACTTAAGGCTTTCTTTTTGAAATTTGTCTAATACTTTTCCTTTGTAAGTTTCCATAACCTTTATTATCAGTTAAAAACAAGTTCTTTTCAAACGCTTTTTATATTATTATAATAAACTTTCAATGGAGAAAGAACTTAAAAGATTGCCGGCAGAATTCGTTAGGCGCCTGCGGGAAATTTGCCCTTCTCATTTTCTCTCCCTCAGCCGTAGTTTCCGGGGGAGAGAGGAGCTTGTCTTTCGCCTTAACTACCTTAGGATAGAAAGGCAAGAAGCTTTGAAGTATTTAGAGAGCTTAGCTTTTAAATTTAAGGAAGTAAACTGGTTAAAGGGTTCTTTTGTTTCTGCCGCAGGTAGTAAACAATTTCTTCAAGCTTCCTCTCTTTATCAAGAAGGTAAAATTTATATCCAGGGCCTCTCTAGTATGTTCGCGGCCTATACTCTGGAAGCGCAAGCAGGAGAGAATATCGGGGATTTTTGTGCCTCGCCAGGAGGTAAAACCACTTTTCTAGCCTCGTGGTTGAGGGGTAATTGTCGTATAATCGCCTTTGAGAAGCAGAAAGTAAGGTTCTATAAGCTTATGGCTAATCTTAGGCATCAAGCGGCAGAAGGAGTAGTAAAAGCGTATATTTTTGATGCCGGTTATGTTTTCAGGAAATATCCCGAATATTTTGAAAGGATTCTGGTAGATGCTCCTTGCTCTGCGGAGGGGCGTTTTCTTATTAATAATCCGCGCACCTGGCGCTACTGGTCGGAAAGAAAAATAAGAGAGTCACAGCGCCGCCAAAAGAGAATACTGTTTTCTGCGGTTAAATCTCTAAAGCCCCAAGGGGTATTAGTTTATTCTACTTGTACCTTTGCTCCTGAGGAAAACGAAGAAGTGATAGATTGGTTATTAAGAAAGTTTCCCCGCACCCTGGAGCTGGAGAAAATAAAAACGCCCTTTTCTAATGTAGTTTGCGGTCTTAGCTCTTTTAGGGGGAGAAGGTTCTCAGATTCTCTAAAACTAGCTTGCAGAATTATTCCTGCTGGGGATATGGAGGGATTTTTTGTGGCTAAACTTAGGAAATTAAAAGGAGGCGGAAATGGGTCTGGAAGAGAAAATTTATAACGATTTTCTGAAGGCACTTAAAGAGAAAGACAAAATTAAGAAAGAACTCCTGAGTTATTTGCGCGCGGAGCTTAAAAACCGCGCCAAATTGCTAAAGAAAGAGTTGCTTACGGACGCAGAAGTTATAGAGATATTGCGCCAGCAGAAAAAGAAAATGGAGGAGGCAGCAAGGCTGGTGGCTTCTTCGGGAAAAGAAGCAGCGCAGAAGGAAATTGCCACTGAATTAAGTATTATCAATTCTTACCTTCCTGCCCTGGCCTCCAGAGAAGAGGTGCAAAAGGTAGTAGAGGAAGTTATTGCCGCAGGGGGATTCAGCAGTATGAAGGATATGGGGGCAGTAATGAAGGCTTCTCTGGCTAAATTAGGAGTGAGGGCTGATAAGGCCAGTCTGAGTAAGATTGTAAAGGAGAAGCTAAGCGCGAGCTAAATGTTAGCCAGAGTCTCCTTTTTTCTTTTTATTTTGTTTTTCTTCTCTTCTTTAGGGGCGAAAGAATTGTCTTTAAGCCAGCTTTACCGCGAGGGTAAATATCGTCAGGCCCTGGCATTGGCGTGCGAGAGAGATTATCCTTCTTGCCTTAACAGGTCTTTTCTTTGGGAAGAGTTAGGAGAATTTGATTCTGCAGAGGAAGCATTAAGAGAGTGTTATAGAAATACGAAGCATAAGGAAATTCTTTATTACTTAGGCCGCCTCTTTTACCTTAATTCGCAGCCTCAAGAAGCGATAAAGTTTCTTAAGCAATCTCTTGCTTCTCAGTCTAATAATCTCTGGAGCTGGGTTTATCTGGGGCTGGCTTACCAAGATTTGCATTCTTATAAAAAAGCCTTATCTTCCTATCGAGGCGCTTTAAGAATTTTTCCCTCTCAGGTTATCGCTCTGGTTAAAAGTGGTGAATGCTATTATCATCTGGGGCAATATAAGAAGGCTATTAGGATGTTTAGAAAGGCGAGAAGTTATGATGCTAGTCTTACCGTTATTTATAAATTCTTAGGCAAATCGTTTGAGAAGGTGGGAAATTACGCGGCAAGTTTTTACTATTTCAGCCAGGCCCTGAGGTTTTTCCCGGGAGAGAAAGAAATTTTTCACTCGCTCTCAAGACTAAGGGCTCTTCTGGGTCCGCAATATTTTTATGAGCAGAAGAAAGCGAAACTTCGTCGCTACCAGCAAACTCAAGTTTATGCTGCACCTGTTTATAGAAAAGGCTGGCAACCACAAATTAGGGTAAGGCTAGCTAAAAAAGTGGCTTCTTGCGAGTTTAAAAGCGCCGCTAATTTTAAAATAGAGGACGCAGAAAAGAAGATATTTACGGGCAGAGCCAAGACAAATTATCGTCTGGTTTTTAAAGCTAAGAATAAGCTGGACATAGAAGAGCTAGAGCATGGCTCTTATGAGAAAAAAACTACTCTTATCTTGCCGCTGACGATGGAAGGTACCAGGCCGGACAATACTTTTCTTATTTTTAGGCTGTATATTGATCAGGATAAATTCTGGTTTTATCCTCAGCCGCTTCTTACCCGCGGCGAGCTTAAATTAGTCCTGAGCGGCAATAAAATGGCGCTTATTAATTATTTGGGTTTAGAAGAATATATTTATGGTGTGTTAAGTTCAGAGATGTCCTATCATTGGCCCCAGGAAGCTCTTAAGGCGCAGGCAGTAGCAGTGCGCACTAAAGCTTTGTTTATCAGAAATATTAACAAAAACAAAGAATTTGATGTAGATAGTGGTTCCTCGGTTCAGGTTTACAAAGGGATAAAAGGGGAAAATGATAAAATACGCCGTGCCGTAGATGAAACAAAGGGAGAGGTTCTTGTTTATAAAGATAAGTTGTTCGATGTATTTTTCTCTAGCAATTGCGGCGGCTGTACCCAGGAATTTGCTCTTAGCTCTTATCCTTATTATAAATATTCCTTGGTAATAGACAGTAACAAAATGAGAAATATAACTCTTACTCCTTATGAATTAGATAGGTGGCTGAGATATGGAGCGGATGTTTTTTGTCGTAAGGGGGGAGCTTCTTTTCGTTGGGTTAGGAGTTATTCTGCTCTAGAGGTAGAGAAAAAGATAGCCTCTTTATGCAAAAATATAGGCAGGTTAGTCGCACTCCAGATTAAAAAAAGAGACCTTTGCGGGAGAGTAAAGGAGATAATTATAAAAGGTGAGGAGAAATCTATAGTTATAAGCGGCGAACAGTTGCGCCGCCTATTAGGGTTGCGCAGCAGTTTTTTTAAGATAGAAATGAAGAAAAGAGGAGGAAAACTCCTGGAGTTTATATTTTTAGGAGCTGGTTTTGGTCATGGCATCGGAATGTGTCAATATGGAGCGCGGGGTATGGCAGAGGAGGGAAATAATTATAGGGAGATACTTAGTCATTATTATAAAAAAACAAAAATCAAAAAGCTTTATTGATTTATGATATAATAAGCCTGCTTGAAGGATAATGGAAGAAAGAGAAGAAACAAAAGTTTATTCAGTTTTGGAAATTAATCAGCAGCTGCGTCTTCTGCTTCGTGAGCACTTTTCTGCTTCTTTTTGGGTCTGGGGAGAGATACAAGATTTGAAAATTGCTGCCTGGCGTCGGAATATTTATTTTAGTTTGGTACAAAAACATCCTCAGGCTGATGAGGTGGTGGCACGGATAAGAGCAGTAATATATAGTAATGTAAGGGA
>JAGGSQ010000061.1 GCA_021159015.1 Candidatus Omnitrophota bacterium
TAACCTCAGGATACCTCATGCCGCTTTATTTTTACAGAAATTTTAGCACATTACCCAGAAATAGGGATTTTGATAGACTGTCGAAAAACTTTTGATAAACTTTTGCATCATTTATAGTCTCTACTCTGTTAATCTGGTTATTTTTATTCCATACTACCCGTTGAAAAGTAACTCTGACCACTGTGTTTTTCCCATCAAGACTCGGTTTAACAATTGCCGATGCTTTTACATATTGTACCGCATCAACCTGCGAAGAATAATTTGAATAAGTTCCGGCTAGCGCAGACAGCAAGTCTAAAAACAAAGCTTCCGCTACTTGCTCTGCATCAGTAGCATCTGCTTTCTTTGAAGCAGCTACAAAGCCTACTTTAGTTTCACTCTCATCTAATATAAATCCTAAGTCTTGAAGGACGCCGGCAACTGCAGAAATAACCTTCTCTCTATCAATGGTATCATATTTTCTCATTTGAAGCTGGCGTTTTTCTAAATATCCCTCGGGAAGCTTCAAAAGATCTTTCGGAACGGTTGCACATCCTGCTAAAACAAACGCAAGAAGCATTATCAAAAAACAGAATATCTTTTTAAAACTGGGAAGCATGATAGGCAAAATCACGCACTTTACCCTCTTTGTCAAATTTGATGATAATTGTTAATGTCCTCTGAGAGGTCGATGATGCTCCTGCACTTCCCGATGTCAAAAATTTTAATCCAGCGTTGCTCTGAGAATACACAATGTCTGTCGCTATTTTATCGTAAATCCACACTTCCCGCCGCTCCTCATCAGTAGTTACAACATTAGGGGCTCCCAATATTTCTGCTACTTTTGCAGAAGACATACCAACTTTAATCTCTTTCTGAACTCTCCCTACTGTTATTCTTTCCCCGCTATCATCTCTAACCTGCTGCCTATGGAAAGTAGCTGGTGCACACCCACTTAGAATAAATACCATTCCTAGAATTACAGCTTTTATTTTCACATTGCCTCCTTTTTATATTTATATAGTTTGCTTTGAGTCTGTCACCGAACATTTGGCCTGTCAATCATCAATATCACTCCCAACATCTTTCCTCTACCAGATTATTCTCTTATTCGTGCGAATGTGCGAATATTAAATCTATTAAATCCGCCCCTTTCTGCCAATTGCAACATTTAAGGACAGTCCTATTTGGTTGCACAGTCAGAATCCGCTAGTTTATCTGGCAGAGGCTCTGACTCATAAAGACATATCATTTCATAAGTTCGATTCTGGCGAAGAAGAAAATTTTCTATCAGCCCCGCCCCCTCTATGTCTACATGCTAAATAATGTATACCATCTTTATATTTCTAAAGATGGTAATATACTACAACTAAAAATCAAAAAATATAAAGTAGGTTTTGGAAGACAGCTTGACTTTTGATATACTTACGGGTATTCTTATGATTATGAAAAATATCAATACGGCAGTCGTTGGCGTCGGAAGGCTTGGCTCAATTCATGCACGTCTCTATAAACAAATATCCAACTTGGTTTGCGTTTGCGACATAGACCGGAAAAGAGAACACAATATACTAAACACTATCAAAAGAATCCCTTTCGAGACAGACTATCGTAAAATAAAAGAAAAATATAACCTAGAGGCAGTCAGCATTGCTACTCCTACTTCCTCCCACTTTTCTCAAGCCGAATTTTTTCTTAAAAACGGCATCCACTGTCTCGTAGAAAAACCGCTAGTAACAGATTTAAAACAAGCCAGGTATCTTTTGCACTTAGCCAAGAAGAAAAATTTAGTTTTTCACGTAGGTCTAAGCGAAAGGTTTAATTCGGCCTATCAAACCGTAAAAAATAAAATAAAAAAACCTCACTTTATCGAAAGCCATCGTCTCAGTCCTTACCCTTACCGCTCTTTAGATATCAGTGTAGTCCTGGATCTTATGATTCATGACTTAGATATTACTCTGGATCTCGTGGGAGAAAAAATAAAAAAAGTAGAGGCGGTAGGTGTAAGCGTGTTATCTAAAAGTCTAGACATAGCCAACGCCCGCATAACTTTTTCCGGCGGCGCTATTGCCAATATAACTGCCAGCCGCATTTCAAAAGAAAGCGTAAGAAAAATAAGAGTATTCTTTTCTTCCGCCTACGCTTCTTTAGACTATGCGCATCAGTCGGTAGAGATATACCGTAAAACAAATAAAAACAAAATAAATTCCCAAAAACTGGCAATTAAAAAAGAGGAGCCTCTTAAGAAAGAACTCGAGAAGTTCCTGCGAGAGATAAAAAGCGGCCGGCCGGATTATACCTCTACTGACAATGCCATTAAAGCTCTGGAGCTTGCCTTAAAAATAGAAAAATTAGCCCAGGAATGAAACGAATTTTTTTTGTAGCCGGAGACCCTTCCGGCGATATGCATGCTGCAGAACTGGCCAGGACCTTAAAAAGCGAACTGCCGCAGATAGAAATATATTCTGCGGGCGGAAAGGAACTTGCTGTATATACCCAACAGTTTCTTTCTCTTACGGACATAGCCGTAACCGGAATTTGGGAAGTACTGGGACACTTACCAAAAATAACCCAAGCTTTCCACCAGACTCTAGAGAAGATAAGAGAAATAAAACCTGACCTGGTAATTCTGGTCGATTTTCCCGACTTTAACCTCCGTCTGGCTAAAGAACTAAAAAAACAAAACTTCCGCATTATTTACTATATAAGCCCCCAGGTGTGGGCCTGGCGAAGAGAAAGAGTAAAATTGATTAAAAAGTATATAGACAAAATGCTGGTAATCTTCCCTTTTGAAGAGGAGTTTTACAAAGAGGAAGGTATAGACGCCATATACGTAGGGCACCCTTTAGCAGAAAAACTTCTACATCTTTCCGAGATAGACATCTACTCCCGCTTCGGCCTTGAGCCTCAAAAAACTTTAATCTCTCTCCTTCCCGGCTCCCGCCCTAATGAAATAAAAAAGCATCTGAAAATTATGCTGGAAGCAAAAACACTGCTTGAGAAAGAAAACTCCTCTTTGCAGTTCGCCCTGATCAAAGCCAGAAACCTCCCCTCTTATCTTTTCTCTACTATCTCTGATATTACAGTAATAGACGACTTTTCTTATCAAGTAATCAAAAATAGTACTTTAGCTATCACCGCTTCAGGCACAGCTACTTTTGAGCTTTTACTTCTAGAGGTGCCTAGTGTGGTAATTTACCGCCTGAGCTGGCTTTCTTACTTCCTGCTTAAGAGACTGGTGAAAACAGAATATATTTCTATGGCCAATATTCTCTGCCAGAAAAAAGTTTTTATTGAGCTTATACAGAACCAAGCCAATCCTTTTCTTATTGCCAAGACAGCATCCTCTCTCCTGGCTGATCCTCACAAACTCTCCCGCCTAAAATTCTCTCTGCAAAAAGCAAAACGGCCTTTTTTGTCTCTCTCACACTTCCGCTATACGGCAGAAAAAATAAAGGCTATCCTTTTTTAAACAAGAAAATTAAAGCTAAGACGAGAAATACAAAAGCGGCAAAATAACGCAGGAAAGAAGGAGGCAGATACTTTTGCAAAACTCTGCCGAAGACAACCGCCAGGAAAGTAGCAGTTACTAAAGCCAAAACCGCCCCCCAAAAAACCGGCCACATTTTCTGGCTGCGGCTGGATAAAGACAGAACCATAAGCTCTGTTTTATCTCCCAACTCCGCCAAAAAAACACTGATAAAAGCAATAAAAAATACTCTCCAATCCACTACAAATTCTCAATCTGATAAGCGGTGATAATTGCTTCGGAAACTTCTTTCATAGATTTTCTTTTGTCCATGCTGTAGCGCTGAATAAGGCGATAGGCTTCTTCCTCAGAAATATTCTTCTCTTTCATCAAAATTCCTTTCGCTCTTTCTATCCTTTTGCGCGTTTCCAGTTCCTCCTGAATAATCTTACTCTCTACCAGTAGCTGAGTATTCTGAATAACCAGCGCGGCTTGATTGGCAATAGTAGTGATAAAAACTATTTCCTTCCTGGTAAATTTATGGGGAGAGGAAGTATAACAGTTAAGCACACCTATTGCTTTTCCTTTTACCGAAAGCGGCACGCAAATTAAAGAAGCCAGGCCCTCTTTCCGGGCGATATCCTTATATTTATACTCTTCCTCTCTGGAAATATCATACACTACAAGGGGCTTGTTGTTTTTAACTACTTTACCCGCAATCCCTTCGCCTATCTTCAGAGGAGGCTTCTCGTTATAAAGCCGGCTAACTGATTGGGTTGACTTTATTTTGAGATTGCCGTCTTTATCTAGAAGCATCAAAGAAGATATAGGCGAAGACAGCACTCCCGCTACCGCACTAACAATAAGTTTCAAAATATCATCGAGATAAAAATCGCCGGTAATGGCACTGCTAATCTGCCCTAGAACGTCTAAAACTTTATCTTTTTTTCTTCTTCGAGTTTTTTTCTGCATAATTACGTATAAAATTCAGAATAATCAGCCCGGCTGCCGGTGTAACTCCTGATATCTGAAGAGCTGCAGCCAAAGTTTTAGGTTGGTTCTTAGAAAGCTTCTCTTTTATCTCCCCCGAGAGACCCGCCAGTTTCCGGTAATCTATATGAGGGGGTATCTTAATTTTATGAAACCTTTGCATTTCTTTCAAGTAAGATTTTTCTCTTTTTATAAACCCTTCGTATTTTACTTCAATCTCCACCTCTTTCCTCTCATAGCTGCTTAGGCTAAACTTTTTCTTTCTCAATCTTTCTATCTTCTCTAAGTTTACTTGGGGCCGTCTAAGAAGTTCATAGGCATTCACCAGTATCGCCTTCTTCCCTTTTAATTTATATAACAATTTTTCCCGCCTTAATTCGGCCAGAGCTCCTTTTATCCTTTTCTCTATCTCACCTATTTCTAAAAAGGCTGCCTTATCAATCAGCCCTAAGTTATAAGAAACACGAAAGAGACGCAAAAGAGCATTATCTTCCCTTAAGGCAAGTTTCAATTCCGAACGAGAAGTAAACATGCGGTAAGGCTCGTCTGTCCCTTTATTAACCAGCTCATCTACCAACAATCCTATAAAGCCTTCGTCACGCCGCATAACAAACGGCTCTTTCTTTTGTACAAACAGAGCAGCATTTATACCAGCCATTATTCCCTGGGCAGCTGCTTCTTCGTAGCCGGTGGTACCGTTAACCTGTCCGGCAAAAAAAAGCCCTTTTATATCTTTTGCCTCTAGCGAACTCTTAAGTTGCCGCGCATCAATCAATCCGTGCTCAATCCCATAGCCCGGACGCAGAATAACCGCCCGCTCCAGGCCCTCTATACTGTGAATAAACTTATACTGTACATCAAAAGGAAGGGAAGTAGATATACCGTTAGGATACACCTCAAAAGAACCTTCTCCCTCCGGCTCAATAAAAACCTGATGCCTCTCCTTATGGGGAAACTTTACTACCTTGTCTTCTAAAGAAGGACAATACCTTACACCGGTGGCTTTAATTATGCCCTGATAAAGAGGAGAAAACTTCAAACCCTTTTTGATAATGCGGTGCGTCCTTTTGTTAGTATAAGCTATATAGCAAGAATGGTTATTTTTGGGCTTAAAGCGGGTAAAAAAAGAAAAAGGCAGAACGTCCCTGTCTGGCTTCTGCTCCAAAAGCCTTGAGAAATCAACAGTTCTTTTATCTAGACGGGCACAGGTACCTGTTTTAAAATAACGGGTTTTTAATCCTAACCTTTTAATAGACTCAAAAAGCCTCTTTGCCGCCGGCTCGCCCAAACGCCCCTGTTTAAAATGAGTAAAACCAATATGAATAGTACTATCCAGAAAGGTTCCTGCTGCTACTATTACGGCAGCAGCAGAAAAATCTCCCAAGTTAGTCTTCACCCCTACTACCTTATTCCCGCGGGTTAAGATCTCGTATACTTCTGCCTCTATCGGCTCTATAAGAGGAAAAGAAAGAACAAATTCTTTGGCTACGCGAGGGTAACGAAACCTATCTACCTGCACCCGCGTTGCCTGGACCGCCTGACCTTTACTACGATTAAGAAGGCGGTACTGTAGAGAAGTGGCATCAGCCAGACGTCCTATAGCTCCGCCCAGAATATCAACTTCCCTTACCAGATGCGACTTAGCTACTCCTCCTACCGCGGGATTGCAAGAAAGCTTGCCGATGCTGTCTAAAGAAAAGGTAAAAAGCTGCACCGGTACTCCCAGACGCGCCGCAGCAACTGCTGCTTCCACTCCGGCATGGCCCGCACCAATTACTGCAATCTTTTTCTTTTTCACTAAGCTTTGTCTTTTTTTATCTGATTGGCAACTTTCTTAGTGGCCGCTTCCAATTCTTCTTCTGAAGCCAAGTAATAGTGCTTCTGAGGTTTCAAATCATCGTTTAATTCATAAATGAGAGGAATGCCAGTAGGAATATTAAGTTTAGGTATTTCTGATTCCGAAATATTATCCAAATATTTAACTAAAGCCCTTAAGCTATTGCCATGAGCGGCAATAATCACTCTCCGGCCTTTTTTTATCTCCGGAGCAATAACTTCATGCCAGTAAGGCAAGAATCTGGCTACAGTATCTTTTAGACATTCGGTAGCCGGAAGTTCTTCAGGGCTAAGGGTGGCATAGCGCCGGTCAAAACGCGGATGACGCCTGTCTTCTCCATCCAGCGCCGGCGGCGGTACGTCATAACTGCGCCGCCAAATAAATACCTGTTCCTCTCCATATTTGTCTACCATCTCTACTTTATTAAGCCCCTGCAAAGCACCATAATGGCGTTCGTTAAGCCGCCAAGACCTAAATACCGGAATCCACATCAAATCCATATCATCTAAAACTATCCACAATGTTCTTATGGCTCTTTTCAATACCGAGGTAAAAGCCATATCAAACTCGAAACCTGCTTCTTTGAGTTTGGCGGCCGCGGCATGCGCTTCTTTAACTCCTCTTTCAGACAAATCTACATCTGTCCAGCCGGTAAATTTGTTTTCAAGATTCCAGATGCTTTCCCCGTGCCTAAGTAAAACTATTTTTTTCATTTTTCCTCCTTCTTATCCAATTAATTCCGGAATTATAGCATATTTAAAGGGTCAAATCTACTTTTTCTCTTTTACCCTCTTTATATCTTCCTTTAGGAGTGTAATAAAAACTTACGTTTCTTCCCAACATAAGGCGGGTTTGAGCATCAAGTGCAGGAAGGGACCCTAAAAGCGCCGACACTAAAGGAATAAGAAGCCACTGTAGAATAAAAGAGATATAAATAAGGCGCGACAAGTGCAGAGGGCGTAGCGGCAGAAATTCCCAACTGATAAGAATCGAAAGTACGATAACAAAAACTAAAGCGTGAGAGATAATGTTGTTTATGTAAGAGAGATTAAATAGAACTAAAGAATCCTTCATAGTTAAGTTTCCCGCCGTAATAATAAAAGGAGAAATTATGCTAATTACTATGGCCCAGGTAGCCCAGTTGACATTATTATCCAGAAGTTGGTAGAGTTTACTTATCTTTAAGGAAAGGGGCAGCTCTTTGTCTTTCCAGAAATTTATTCCTAAAAAAACAAAGTTTTCTACTCCTTGAGCCCAGCGGCGCTTTTGGAGATATTGTATCTTTAGGGTCTCCCATAAGTTCTTTCCTGCGGCAATATCCATATAAACAGGCACATCTAAAGCCAGCGTGCGATAATCACCTCTAAATTTAAGAAAGCACTTCCAGAAAATAAGTGAGTCATCGGAAATTAAGTCCACCGGCCAGAAATCCACTTCCACCAGAGTTTTAAGGCTTATAGCATGGGAAGAGAAAGTAACGAATTTTTCGTAGCGCATGCTTTCTACCAACTGCCAGAAAGTAGACCCCATCTCAATAATACGCGCCAGAGCCGGCACCTTATAAATATTGTTACTATAAACAGGAATGGGTTGGAAACTGGCCTGGTAGCGCTTAGGATAAGTAAGAAAGTGATAGGTAAGATTAGCAAAATAATTCTGGTGCGGGCGTGTGTCAGCATCAAAGCAGGAAACAACAACTTTTTCCAAAGCTATCTTCTTCTCCCGCAAATATTCTACTAGCTTTTTAGCCGCATAAGTAGAATTTGCTCCTTTAGCGGGAATTTCCCCTTCCAAATCTTTAGGATGTATGGTAATAATTATGTCAAAAAATATATCCTTAAATTTATTCTTTATCCTCCCCAGTTTCTCTTCCACGCCTCTTTCTCTTTCTTCTCCTGCCAGAATTACCATAATTTTATTCTTAGGATAATTCACTCCTGCCAGTGCCTGGAGGCTTTCTACAATCAAAGAAGCCGGCTCACGATAGACAGGATAAAGAACTGCATGCATAACTTCATCCCACTGCAAGCTGCTTTTTAGACTTCTAATTATTTTTTCCCAATCCCAATCGCGTTTCCTGCGCATACGCAAATGGGCAATCACCAGAAGAATACTCATATAAAAAAGGCGCAGCGTCCAGTAGATAAGATAAACCATAAGAAGAATTACCGCTCCTCGCGGCCAAAAAGCGAAAGAAACCACAAATGTTATTATTACCAACCAGCTAAAAAAAGCAGGGATTATTTCCAGAACTCTCTTAATTTTTTTCTCTTCCATAAATAAGGCGGCTTAGCTTTGTCTCAAAAAGAGAGTAGTGATTAGAACTTATCTTGTCCTTTATGTAAAGCGTATCAGAGCCGGAACTGTAAAAGACCATAGCATTGACGCTCTTAAGCTGGTAAAGGTTGAATTTAGCCTGGGGGAAACGGCTGTCTAAGGCTATAATATTTAAGCCGTCCCAGACAATAATATATCTGCCTTCCAGAGCAAAAAAGATATCGTTTATTTTCTCATTAGTTTTATATATAAGTTCAGGCAATATTTCACTCCGACTCTTTGTAGTTTTAGTGATACGCCACGCCGCATTATGGCTCCAGAATATTATTGTCTGATTATTCTCGCGCAAACCTACAATAGAACTAAGGACTGCTGCCCCTAAGCTCCACCTGCCTATGTGATGAATACTGCAGAAGTCAGGCGACAAAGTATAAAGGCCGCAACTGGTAAAAAGAAGTATCTTTTCGCGAAAGAAGTGACGCGTATAGAAAAACTTATACACATTGCATTCTACATCTGCCTTATCAAATCCTTTAATCTTAGGCAGAAGTGTAACTTCTACTGTTTTCACTTCCGAGGGCTTAATCTTTAGAATCAAGCTGTAAGGATAGAAATTTTTCTTCTCAATCCTTAATTTGTACTCCCCCGGCAAGATATCACGCAAGATGCAGGGAGAAAGATTCTTGAGCCTTTCTCCTTTCCAATAAATAACAGTCTTAGCTGGCGTAGTCTTAATAAAAACCGCGCCCGTTTTGACAAAAATTTTGTGCTTCTTGTCAAACTTGTATCCTAAAGAATGCAACACGATTACCGGAGTAAAAATGAAAAAGGAAGCTACAAAAATCCAGAACAAAAAACGGCGAAAAGCCAGAAAGCTATTATCCTCCTTATTTTTCATTCTTCCTCTCTCTTGAGCTTTTTCTGAATCGGTAAATATAAATTACACTTACCCCTACTACCAGAAATATTAACCACATATTGACGATATGCAGGTGTCTTTTTACCAGCGCCTTCTCCTTGCCAATAAAAAATCCTAAACTCGCCAGAATCGATGTCCATATTCCTGCCCCGAGAATTGTACACAGAGAAAACTTGGCCAGATCCATCCTCCCCAAACCTGCTGGCAAAGATATATACTGGCGCAAACCTGGAATCAGACGTCCATTGAAAGTAGAAATAGGACCGTGCCTCTGAAAAAATCTCTCGATTTTAACAAGCCGCATCTCATTTATAAAAAAATAGCGCCCGTATCTAACCAGAAACTTCCGTCCCAATCGCTCTGCCAGAAAGTAATTAAATAATGCACCGCTATAACTTCCCAATGTTCCCCAAATAACCGCAAGGGCCAAATTCATTTTCCCCTCATAAGCCAGAAATCCGGCGGGAATCATTACTACTTCGGAAGGAAAAGGAAAGAAAGAGCTCTCCAGAAACATCAGAATAAATATGCCAGCGTAGCCCCATCTACCTATGGTATTTACTAATAATGAAACCAGTCCGCTCATTTCTCGCTAACTTTATTCCCTCCAGATTTTTTTCTCTCGGCAGAATTATAAAAGAATATAAATACCCCCAAAGAAGCAACCAGAGAAACCAGAAACGAACCTACAATATCCCACGGAAAATGTACACCGCAGTATACACGTAAAAGGCCACATAACAGAGAAAGAGCCAGCAAGATTAAGCCTCTTCTGTATGTATAACGAAAATAACATAAAAAGAGAGAGAAAGACATCATAAAAGTAGTATGGCGGGAAGGAAAAGAAGTATTGGCTATATGATACAACAACGTTTTCCCTACTCTTAAAGCAAAAGGGCGAGGATGAAAAAAGAATAAAGATATCAAAATATTCATCCCTATACCTACCCCTATAGACACACAACCCCCGATTAATATTCTTCTATATGGTTCTTTCCCTTTTATTAACCCCCAAACAATAAATAAAATGAGAAAGAGAGGAAGATGCCGCGACAGGAAAATTGCCGCTTGATCCCATAAACGATTATGGCCAGCGGCGTTATTGATAA
>JAGGSQ010000014.1 GCA_021159015.1 Candidatus Omnitrophota bacterium
GAGCTCTTCGCCACACAGAATCATTATAGCTCACGCTATGGGGAAAAACGATATGTGTTTGGGGAAGTATTTTATTTTTCATTTGGGGATGGAGTTGCTTCTTAGTAGGTTGGAATCCCTTATTAAGGTAATGGGACTAGGCGAATTAATTTATATTATTTATCCCACTATCATTGGTATTCCAACTTTATTCTACTTCACCCGCCCTAAAGTAAAAGAGCAGTTTAAAGGAGAGGAGATTGCTAATGCCTAAAAAAACCGAATTCCTTAAATTCAACACTATCAAAGAATACATTAACGAGATTCTTAAAATGCGCTCCTCTAGAGATGCAGTTAAGAAATTCATCAAAGAGTTTGATTCAAGCATAGAAGCCACTCTCAAAGAGGCTGGCAAATTAGCCAAAGAGGATAAGCGTAATACGGTTATGGACCAGGATATCGCCCCAGCCTTAGAAAAACACCTTGGCAAAAAACACTTAACCTGACAGGAGACTCTAGATAAAATCATCCGTCAAAACCCCACAGACCTTGGTAAGATATCCAAAGCCATCAATGACTACATCGCGAAAGAGAAGAAATAACCCTTGACAAATAGTTGCGAATATGTTAGAATATTTTTGAATACAAAAGAATAAGGAGGTTTAAATGTCTAAAGTAATAACTTTACGATTATCAGAGGAAGAATATAAAAGAATAGCGGCTGCAGCTAAGGTTGAGCATCGACCCGTTTCCAATTTTATTACCACCAGAGTTCTAGAAGATATAGAGGAATCCTACTACGTAGACCCTATCGAGATGGCCCAGATTAAATCAGATAAGCGATTACTAAGAAAACTAAAGGTGGGCCATACTGACGCTATGAGAAGAAGGGGTAAACTCGTTGGATAATTTTAAAATCTTCGAGACAAAACAATTCTCAAAAGACCTTGAACAGGATTTCACTGGTCAAAAGGAACGCATAAAAACAAAACTTACTACTTATGTCTATCCTCAACTAAGACAGAATCCCTATTTTGGCAAAAATATAAAAAAACTCCTAAACTATAAACCTGACACTTGGCGATATAGGATAGGTAACTACCGATTTTTTTATGAGGTCGATGACAGAAAAAAGATAATCTTTATGATAGCTGCAGATAATCGTCAAAAGGCCTATTGAATGAACCCCGTTAGACCCTGGTATTATACCTATGTTCTACAAAGTAAAAAGAATGGAGAGTTTTACACAGGGGTTACTAATAATCTTAAGAAAAGAATTAAAGAGCACAATAACGGCTCGGTTACATCAACCAGATATAAACGTCCCTTACAACTTATCTACTTTGAGGCTTGTGAGAATAAAGCTGATGCCTTTCGTAGAGAACGATATCTAAAAAACAGGTATGGGTAAACGTTATCTTAAACAACGCCTCAAGGAGGGTCTAACGAGGTGAATCAACAAGAGCTCACCAATGCTATCGCAAAGAGATTTTTTCTCACCTAGACAGAACCACAAAAAGAAATCACGAGATTAAATCTTCCCACTTGGCATAAATTACCGGTTAGAAAAAGAAATAAATATGCAATATGGACCTAATCTTTTTCCTATTATTGATATTGATAATCAAACCAACAAAAGTATAATCTTTTTATGGCCAAAGTTGCCCTGGTTATTCCGCCTTTTTTCTGGACTAAGACGCCTCATATCGGCATAGAATTTTTAATTCAGGCCTTAAAAAGAAAACATAAAGTGGACCTCTTTGATTTAAACATGGCCTCCTTCCAGATTTTAAGGAAAAGGCGCAGCGAATGGGATAAATTAGGAGGAGAAAAAGCACCTTCTTTGTTTCAGTATTTAAAGTCTTCTTACCCCCGCTTTATTGATTCAACCCTAAAAAGCCTGAAAAAATACGACTTGGTAGGAATCTCTGTTTTCCGCAGAAACCGCGCCTTTTCCTTGAGGCTAGCGGAAGAATTAGAAAATAGCGGCTTTTCCGGCCGCCTCATTTTAGGAGGACCGGAAGTTTCGTTTATAAAAGATTTCTGCGGGCAGAAGGTTATCGGGGAAGGAGAAAGAGCCATTGCTGCTATTGCCCAGGGAGAATCTAAAGATTTTCTCTTCTGGGAGACAGACAATTTAGATTCCCTTCCCTTATTGGAATTCAGGAAGTTTAATCTCAGGGCATTCCCCAGGGTCCTGCCTCTTTTGAGTTCCCGCGGCTGTATAAGAAGATGCCGCTTCTGCACGGAATGGCGGCTTTATAAGAAATTCCGCCAGCACACTCCTGCTTATATTGTAGCCCAAATGAAAAAACTCTGGCGCGATTATAAAATAGACTGGTTCAGTTTCCAAGACTCTCTTATTAATGCCTCTCTAGGGTGGCTGGAAGAATTCGGCAGGAGGCTATCAGAAGAAAACCTGCCCATCCGCTGGGAAGCCCAGATGATTATCCGGGATGATATGACTACAGATTTACTGGCCCTTCTGCAGAAAGCCGGCTGCACTAATATCTTCTTCGGTTTAGAAAGCGCTTCAGAGAAAGTGTTAAAAGATATAGGGAAACCTTTCTGCCCTCAAGAAGCCCTCAGCTTGTTTACCAGACTCACAGGCTTAAGCCTGCACTTTGAAATAAGCCTGATTATCGGATACCCCACAGAGACGGAAGAAGATTTTCTCTGCACTCTTTCCTTTCTCAAAGAAAATAAAAAACTTATCCCTAAAATTGCCCAGGTCAACCCCTTCATTCTCCTGGAGAACAGCCTCCTGAAAGAAGAAGGCATAACGCCTCTGCCGCAGACAATAGTAAAAAAACGCATGAAGAAAGTGCTGAAACTTATAAAAAACGAAGGCCTGCGCCATCGCCTAAGTTTTATCAACAATTTAGCCGATGGAAATTAACCGTATAAAAACTCAGCGTGCTCTGGCGCCTACGCAAATAAGCCTGGCCGACTATGTAATTAACCCTTACCGCGGCTGCAGCCTAGGGTGCCGCTTTTGCTATGTGCGTTTTAACAAGAATGTAGTCAGGAGGAAACAGGCCTGGGGAGAATTTGTGGACGTAAAAGAGAATCTTCCTTTGCTGCTGGAGCAAGAATTAAAAGATATCTCTCCTAAAAGAGTGCTTTTAGGCTCTACCACCGAGGTTTTTATGCCGGAAGAAGAAAGATTCCGCCTCACTTCAAAAATCATAAAAATCCTCGCCAAGAACACCATCCCCGTGGTTATTCTTACGCGCTCTCCCCTTATAGAGAAATACCTTCCTCTGCTTTGCTACAGCCTTAAGAACAAGATTTATTTTACCTTCATAAAAAGGCCTCTTAAAATCAGCCAGCCCCTTGAGCCAAAAAGCGCCTCCTGGCAAAGGAGAAGAAAAACTCTCAAAGCCATAATAAAAGCAGGCATAAGCCTGCGTGTTCATATAGGGCCTTTTATTCCTTTCCTCGACAATCTGGATGAGGTTTTGAAAGTTATGCCGGAAGGCATAAGAGAAATAGAAGTGGAAATATTTAATCCCTATCTGGGCAACTGGCCGGAGTTAAGAAAGATTCTTACCCCTTTTGCAGACGCACCCCTCCTGCAAAACATAGATATTTTGTATTCCCAAAAACAACCCTATAACGAATTCTGCCAGGAATTAAAATATAGCCTGGAGAGAGTCAAAAAGAGATACGGCTTTTCCTGCCGCCTGCTTATTTGCCCCCGCAGCAAGTTCTACACTCCTGATATTATTTACGAACCTCCTGCGGGTAATCCTTTCTGAAAATTTTGCGGTAAGCTTTCAGATATACCTGCAGGTCTTTTGGGGAGAAAAGGGCAAAGATTACTTTCTCTAAAGAGTCTTTTTTTTTCAGAAAATCCTTTACGCTTCCTAAAGCAATCAGACTTGCTTTCTCAATGGGAAAGCCGTAGACGCCGGTAGAAATAGAACAGAAAGCCAAAGAGCGCAAGCGGTATTCCAGAGCCAGGCGCAGAGAATTAATATAGCAATTTTTAAGAATCTTCTCTTCTCTTTCTCCTCCTCCTCTCCAAATAGGCCCCGGAGTATGAATAACATATTTTGCCGGCAGGTTATAGCCGCGGGTTATCTTTGCCTCACCTCTTTTGCATCCGCCCAGCCTGCGGCATTCCTCAACCAGCTGCGGGCCGGCGGCACGGTGAATAGCCCCGTCAACCCCGCCTCCTCCTAAAAGTGAAGGGTTGGCAGCATTGACAATGGCATCAACCTCCAAAGTAGTAATATCAGCCTGAATAATTATTATTTCTGTCTTCATTTTAAGCATACCTGTCTCACAGCCTAAGCTTTCTTTTTGCTAGTTTGCGGTATTTAAAAAATATTCTGCCTATTTGGTAAAGGTGCTCTTTTAACAACATAAGCCACTTTCCTTATTCCCGTCTTCTACAATTATAGCCTCAGCTTCCGGCTTGTCAAAGCAGAGTTTTTGTTCTGTGCCGCTGTCCGCCACGGCAAGTGTATGCTTACTCTTGCCTAAAACGGGTTTTAGCCTATAATTTAAGCTATGCAAGAGAGGCCTTTCTTTAGTGTAATAATCCCTACTTTCAACCGTTGTTCTATAGTGCGTCTGGCCATAGAATCCGTTTTAAGCCAGACCTTCTCCGACTTTCAGCTCATTGTAGTTGACGACGGCTCACAAGACGGCAGCGGCGAGATGATAAAAAGAGAATTCAAAAATAGGCTTACCTATATTTACCAAGAAAACCGGGGCCCCGCGGCGGCAAGAAATACCGGCCTAAAAGAAGCACGCGGCAGATTTATCTGTTTTTTGGATTCCGACGACCGCTTCCGCAAAGAAAAGCTGGAGCTGGCTTATACCTATATAAAGAAATATCCTCAATATAAGATATTCCACACCGAAGAAATCTGGTATAGAAGAGGAAAGTTCTTAGAGCACAAAAAGAAGCACCTGAAACCGCAGGGTAATGTATTCCGAGACGCTCTCAAACTCTGTTGTATAAGCATTTCTACCGCCGTCATAAAGCAAGATGTTTTTGACCGCATAGGAAAATTTGACGAAGACTTTCCCGTATGTGAAGATTATGAGTTCTGGCTGCGGGCGGCAGCTGTCTACAAAGTAAAGCTTATTCCTAAAGTCTTGACCATAAAAGAAGGCGGCAGGAAAGACGAGCTTTCCCAGCGGAAAGGCCTGGACAGGTACCGCGCTTTAGCTGTAAAAAAACTCATCGACAATTTTCCCCTCGCCGTCCAGCAAAAAAAATACGCCCGGGAAGAGCTCAAAAGAAAGATAGCCATATATGTCCAAGGAGCGCAAAAAAGAGGCAAAGACCAAGAAGCAGAAGAATTGCTCAGGCTGGCTGAATAAGGAAACAAGACATATAGAAAAGACTTTCTCCTGCCGCCTGAATTTTAACCAGTCTTCTCAAATGAAAAGACTGCTCTTTGAGCTAAAAAGGAGAAAGACGCCTTACCGTAGAACCTTACAGCAGTTAAAAAAAATTTTGCCTACGGCGCCTCCGGCAGCAAAATTCAGCCGCATTAAGAAAGCGCTCCTCCGCCTGCGTTTTCCCCTCCTGGCTGAGAAAAAAAAGCTGGAAGAATCTTCTATTTATTTAAATCCTCTCCCTTCCTGCCCCGCACCTGTCTATCATCCTGCATCTTTTTTCCGCCCGCGGCAGATTATCGTGGAAAAAGACGCCGCAGGTTCGTATTTAGAGCAGAGGTTCCGCCGTAAATTTCCTTCTTTGAAACCGCACTATGTAGACTATTACTCACAATTTCTTAAGAACTACCGCTTGAGGCCGGAAAATTTCAAAGAGCCGCTCGTGTTTATCATAAAAGAACACTGGGATTTTATAAAGCCCTGCCCCTGCACGTCTAAGCATTTAAGCTGCGGTTATTGGATTCTGAATCTGGGGCTCGGTTGCCCCTTTGACTGTTCTTACTGTTACCTGCAGCAATATCAGAATTTCCCGGGACTGGTGCTGCCTTCCAATGTAGAGCGGTTCTGCGATTATTTTGAGAATTTCTTCCGCCGCCTTAAAAAACCCATAAGAATCGGCACAGGCGAATTCTGCGATTCTCTGGCTTTAGACGACATAACCCTTTATACACAGAAGCTGGTGACTTTCTTTTCCCGTTATCCCGTATTCTTCGAACTAAAAACTAAAAGTAATAATATCGGCAATTTGCTCACAATAAAACCGGCAAAAAACATCATTATTTCCTGGACTCTGAGCCCGCCGCGTATCTGCCGCAAGGAAGAAATAGCCGCGGCCTCTTTAGAAAAACGCCTGAATGCCGCAGAAGCTGTACAGCGCTACGGCTATTCCGTAGCCTTCCACTTTGACCCTATAATTTACTATCCAGGATGGGAGAAGGACTATTTCAATGCTGTCCGTAATCTTTACCGCAGGCTTAAGCCGCCTTTTGCCTGGATAAGCTTAGGTACTCTGCGCGCCAACCGCCGCCTTAAAACTATAGTGGAAAGACGCTTTCCCCACAGCAATATTTTCTATTCCGAACAGATTTTAGGTGAAGACAAAAAACTGCGCTATCCTAAGTTTTTAAGAGTTGAAATATACAGAAATATGGTAAAATGGATAAGAGAACACGATAAAAGAACGCCGCTTTATTTATGCATGGAAGATAAAGAGGTATGGCATAAAGCTTTAAGAAAAATAAGCAAAACGGGAGAGATTGAAGACTATTTGGTAACTAAAAACCTAAAGCTTCTGAAAAAATGATTGCAGTAACGGGTGCGGCAGGCTTTATCGGCAGTGCGATTATTTGGGCCTTAAACCAGCAAGGCGCCTCTGATATTTTAGCGGTAGATAGTTTAGGCAGAGATGAGAAATGGAAAAATCTCTCCTCCTTGAAGATACAGGACTATTGGGGCAAAGACGAATTCTTACAGGCTGTTGAGTCCCACAGTCCTCTTCTTAACTCTTTAGAAGGCATCATTCATATGGGCGCCTGCTCTTCCACCACCGAGACTGACGCTTCCTATATGCTGAGGAACAACTTCACCTACACAAAAAAAATAGCCTTATGGGCTAGGGAAAAAGGTCTAAGGTTTGTTTATGCCTCTTCTGCAGCAACTTACGGCGATGGCAGCAGGGGATTTTCTGACAACTTAGTAGAAGAACTCCAACCTTTGAATATTTATGCTTACTCCAAACAATTGTTTGATATCTGGGCAAAAAAGAAAGGGTTGCTTAACAAGATTGCCGGGTTAAAATATTTTAACGTTTTTGGTCCCAACGAATACCACAAAGGGTCGATGCGCAGCGTAGTACTCAAAGCTTTCGAACAGATACAAGAGACAGAAAAAGTTAAACTGTTCAAATCCTATCATCCTGACTATCCCCACGGAGGACAGAAAAGAGATTTTGTTTATGTAAAAGATGCTGCTAAGGCCACTGTATTTATATATTATAACCGAAAAGCCTGCGGCATTATCAACATTGGGACAGGCAAAGCCCGCACTTTCTTAGAGTTGGTACAGGCCGTATTCAGGGCTTTAAATAAAAAAGAAAAAATAGAGTTTATCGATATGCCGGAAGGCCTGGCGGAAAAGTACCAGTATTTTACCCAGGCTGACATTCAGAAATTATTAAATCTCGGCTACCCCCATTCCTTCACGCCTCTGGAAGAAGCAATAGAGGACTATATAAAGAATTATCTTCTTGCCTCTTATCCCTATCTAAGTTCTTAAAAACTAAACCAAAGGAAGGAAATGCCGAGGGACGGAATCGAACCGCCGACACGGGGATTTTCAGTCCCCTGCTCTACCGACTGAGCTACCTCGGCATTTTAAAAAGACAAGTTATCAAAAAAGCCAATTGCACTGGAAGCAAAAATTCAAGCTCGGCTTTCGCCGAATTGCTTGCAGTCCCCTGCTCCCTGCCTGCGCCAAGGCTCTGGCAGGCAAGTACCGACTCTGCCCCTTACTACTAAAGAACAAAAAAATTATAGCATAGCTTAAAACTTAGGCAAGTTTTTTATCCGCATAGTCTTCCACTAATGCAGGGCCTTCTCTATCTCTTGTTCTCTGTGTTTAAGCTTCTGGTTTATCTCTTTTGTTTTAGCTTTAGTTTTCGTTATCAGGCCGAGATTATTCCTGCTATACTCTAATTCCAGAGCTGAGTCGTCTTTAGGGGTATAGTTTGCGGTATTACTCTGGCTAAGATAAATGTTAAATATAAAATAAGCTACTACTGCCACTACAATTAAAGCCATTGCCATGCTTAAAAGGGATATGAACGAACTACGCATATTTTTATTTTTAACAAACTATACTATATTGTAAATCAAACTTAATCTATTGCCTCAATGCAGCCAAAAGATAAGTATACCTCCTAACAAAAATAGAAACCCTCCTAGTGAGAAATGCCAGAAAATATTTGATTTCATTTTCTCTTTGTAAATACGAAAAGCAATCAGGCTGGCTATCGAACCATTTACCATGCCTAAGCCCCCGATACTTACACCCCAAAGCAAACTCTGCCAATTAGAAGTAAAATCTGCCAAAAGAAGAGCAGAAGGAACATTGCTGATTATCTGGCTTGATAAGACTGCTGTAAGAAATACATGCCGAGGATTATGGAAGCTAAAATTTAAAATATGCGCCAAGTTATCTGTAAAACCGAAAAAAACAATAAAAGTAAGCAGGAGAATATAGTCTATTCTAAAACTCCGGCGGTCCAATATAAACATTCCTATGAGAATTATCCATCCGATACTTAGAGGAAGCATTCTCAGTAAAGCCAATATGAAAATAATAAAGAATGTAAGATAAACCAGTGCAAGTGGCTTGACAACCAACAATGTTGACGAAGAAAGTTTCTTGCTTCTTTGAGCAAGAAAAAACGACAGCAAAAATGCAGGTAAAAGCATAAAAAATACAAAAGGCCAGATTGTTTTAACAAACTCTAAGAAATGTAGATGATAATGGTAATAAATAAACATATTCTGAGGATTGCCGAAAGGAAAGAGACTAGAAGAAATATTTGCAACAATGGCTTCTAAAATAACTACGTATTTTTTGTGGGGAATAGAAAGAGTTAGAGTAAAAGGTACAATAAATAACAATGCCACATCATTGGTCACGAACATAGATAAGAAAGCACTGAATATAATAAGCTTTAAACCGAGGAGTTTTCCTTTCTCAAACCAGCCAGCAAGAAAAAGGAAAAAGTTGTTTTGTTCAAGTCCTTTTACAATAACTAAGAATACCCCCAAACTATAAATGACTTTAAAGTCATCCCAGCTGTAATGAGGAAGGCTGTGACGGTAGACAGTTGTGATAACAAAGCCGGCAAAGATAACCGACAAAAATTTCTCTTCTAATATTTTCTTAAGAAGGACGGCTTTAGTTTTAGTAATATCCATTTATACTTTTCTATCATTTACAATACACCATGCTGTATAAAAATGCCTTATTCTGAGTAAACTACTAATAAAAAGAATTTTTCGTTATTGAATTTTATATATACGCAATGATTTCAATCTACCTTTAGTTACATCTGTGTATTTATAACACCAATCGCAGTTTATTTTTCCTTTTTTATCTATCCAGACGAAATAGTAGTTAATGCCATCCTTTTTTAATTTCTCCTCCACTTTATCTTCTCCCAAATCTCCTTCCTCACCCCAGTACTGCCAATGGTTATAAAAAGACAAATAAAGCGTATAGTGCCATTGGGTGTTAGAGGCTATTCTGCCTGCAATATGTAAAGAACGCAAATATTGTGCTTTTGCCATAATATCTCTGTAGAAGAAATCGTTATAGGTATTAAGAAGTCTAAAGGGAAGAATTAAGAAACTGCTAATAAAAACTATTAAAGCATATCTAAGGACTATATTATGACGGTACTTATTCTGGACAAAAAATGCATCTATCAATATTGCTCCCAATACAACCAGCAGAATATAATTTAACAATACGTAACGAGGCTCAACGATAATTAAAGAATAACCGACCGAAAAAATAAGCATAGTAAGAAAAATATAGAAGATATTATTTTCTAACAACCTGTGCCAATTTTCTAACAAGTACCCAACAAGAATAATCAGAAGACAGATAGATAAAAACGAATATCCGCTTGTAAAAAAGAAAATCTTTCTAAGATTGAAAAATACATTTGTACCTTCATAGAAAAGTATCTCTGCTAAACTACTCTTTCTATGAGAGGGGGGTATTAAATAGGTAGGATCATCCCAAACGCTTATAGCATCGGGATGAGGAGGTGGTAAGAAGCCCACACGGTGCATAGGATGGTTTAAATAATAACTCCTTCGAGGATAGTAATTGTGATTGACTAAGGCCCAATTATAGCTTCCAGCACTATTTACTACCAATTC
>JAGGSQ010000046.1 GCA_021159015.1 Candidatus Omnitrophota bacterium
TACGCGGTTCAAAAACCGCAAGTAATTTTCGTTGCGGATAATGTTCTGCCAAAGCTTGCAGGGTTTTATCAATCGCCGTAGGGTGATGGGCAAAATCACTGATGTAAATGCTCTGCGCAATGCGGGCAATAATTTCCTGACGCCGCTTCACTCCAGAAAATGCGGTTAAGGCTTTTTCAATCATTTCCCGAGCAACTCCAAGTTGCCGGGCCAGGAGATAGACGGCCATCACATTTTCAGCGTTATGTCGACCGATGGTTGCCGTTGACAAGGTGAAAGACCGGTTGTCGTTCCCCTGAATAGTTAACCGGGAACCGGTTTCTCCAGGCTCAAATCCAACCAGTTGATAATCAGCAGACGCCACACTACCATAGGTAACCACCGGGCAGGGACTGTCTTGAAGCAAGCGGGCAAGACGCTGGCTGTCGGCAGCGGCGATAATGATCCCATCCCTTGGCATCACGGAAATTAATCGCTGAAATTCCGCCTCAATTTCCCCGATATCATTAAAGATATCAACATGATCCATTTCCAGGCCGGTAAGCAGCAAATGACTTGGATGATAATGATGAAATTTAGCCCGGCGATCAAAAAATGCCGCGTTATATTCATCCCCTTCCAAAACAAACAGAGACCCTGAACCCAACTGAAAGTTGGTGGAAAAATTATTAACCAGACCGCCAATCAGAAAAGAAGGCTCCAGTCCGGCTACCTGCAATACCCAGGCAGCCAGTGAGGCAGTAGTGGTTTTCCCATGAGTTCCGGCAACGACCACCCTAACAAGCGCTTCCTGCAGAAACTCAGACCATAAAATTTCCGGCAGGGACCGGCAGTTCAAGCCCAGGGATAATGCCTGTTGTACTTCAGGATTTTCCCGGGCAGCCACGTTCCCGACCACCACCAGCTGTAAGTCAGGCGTAATGCGTTCAGCCTGATATCCAGCCATTATACCGATATGATGCTGAGCCAGAACAGCATTCATGGGCGGATAATTTCCCATATCTGATCCACTTACCAGCCAGCCCCGTTGCTGCAGCATACAGGCCAGCGCGGCCATGGCTGTTCCACAGATGCCGATCAGGTGAACCCTGCCCGGTGTTGTATTGTTTGATATCATCCTGATATTTTCCACCGTATACCAAAAGGGTCACACCTGTTAAGATGTGACCCTGGTTTTCTTCCTTATTCTTTTCCCGGCTCCCTTGACAATCCTATGAACCTGTTTTATCGGCAACCGGTGGGGGAGAAGTCAGCGCCAGAGTTAACACAAAAGCTGCCTGCAGGGCCTCGGTTGGACAGAGGGGAAAACATTCTTTACAGTCCCAGCACTCCTTAGCGGCTATCTCCGGAATAAAACATATTTCTTTTTTACTTCCCCGGTCCACAAAGCCGACAGCATACTTTTTCTTGACCTCGGCGCAGTATCTGACACACAGACCACAGTGAATACAAAAAGAGGCCTCTTTTTCGTAGCGATCCCGGTCCGCACCATATTCTCGGGCCAGATCCTGCAGAACAAAAGAGTCCGGGGCATGGGCCAGCAACAATTCGAGAATCGTTTTCCTAATTCTCTCCACCTTCTCCGTCCTGGTTCTTACCACCAGGCCATCTTCCACCGGGTAGACACAGGAAACAACCAGCCTGGTCCGGCCGCGAACCTCCACTTCCACTGTACAGAGCCGACAACCACCGAAAGGCTCCAGTTTTTCGTGGTGGCAAAGGGTCGGAATCGTGATCCCCACGCTTTGGGCTGCCTCAAGAATAGTCATCCCAGCTGTTGCTTTAACTTCTTTTCCGTCAATTTCTAACAGTATTTCACTCATTGTTTTTTACTCTTTTTGATTACAGTTCTCTCTTCTTCAGGGACCGGGGGTGGCACCGGCACACCGGAAATTTTGGTCACGGCAGCAAATTTTGCCGGGCAAACTTCAAAACAGGTTCCACACTTGGTACATTTTTCCTGATCAATGATATGGATTTTTTTCTTGCCGCCGATAATCGCCTCAGCCGGACAATTCTTGAGACAGCGCCCACAGGCCTGACACTTATCCGGATCGATGTAGTAAGCAATCAGCTCTTTGCAGGAGAGGGCCGGACAGCGTTTTTCCTTGATATGCGCTTCATACTCATCACGGAAATAACGCAGGGTGCTCAAAAACGGGTTGGGGGCACTTTGACCCAGGGCGCAGAGAGCCGCCTCCTTGGCAGTCTCGGAAAGTTCCTCCAACAGTTCGATATCTCCCTCTTTCCCCCTACCTTCCGTGATATTGGTGAGAATCTTGAGCATCTGCCGCAGACCTTCGCGACAGGGAACGCATTTGCCGCAGGATTCGTCGGCGAGAAAGGCCATGAAATACCTGGCCACATCAACCATACAGGTATCTTCATCCAAGACAATCATCCCGCCTGAGCCCATCATCGAACCGGCCTTGGAGAGTTCATCAAAACCAACTTCCAGATCCAGTAACTCCTCGGGGATACAACCACCGGAAGGCCCCCCGGTCTGAACCGCTTTAAACTTCTTGCCACCGGGAATACCACCACCGATCTTAAAAATAATATCCCTCAAAGTCATGCCCATGGGCACTTCCACCAGGCCGGTATTGGTAATCTTGCCGACCAGGGAGAAAATCTTCGTCCCCTTGCTCCCTTCGGTACCAAACTGGGTAAACCACTCCGCTCCCTTACTTATAATCAGGGGGACATTGGCCCAGGTTTCAACATTGTTGAGGACACTGGGGCGATTCCAGAGCCCTCTGATATTGGAACGAATATACTTGGGACGAGGCTCGCCAACCCGGCCTTCCAATGCCGTCATCAGGGCGGTCGATTCACCGCAGACGAAGGCTCCGGCTCCTTGGTGCACGATAACTTTGAAATTAAAACCTGAACCCAGGATATTTTCGCCCAGGAAACCCAGTTCCTCGGCCCTCTTGATCGCCAGCATCACATTTTCCACTGCCAGTGGATACTCTTGGCGCACATAAATATACCCCTCGCAGGCCCCGACAGCATAGGCACCAATGGTCAATCCCTCAAGAATCGTATGGGGATTCCCCTCAAGCAGGCTCCGGTCCATATAGGCTCCCGGGTCACCTTCGTCAGCATTGACAATGACATACTTTATATCTCCGGGAGCGTTCCGGGAACCTTCCCACTTGATGCCGGCCGGGAAGCCACCACCACCCCGGCCCCTGAGATTGGATTTTTTGACCTCTTCCAGGACCTCTTCAGCCGACATCCCGACAAGCGCCTTGGCCAGGGCGCCATAACCACCAATTGCCAGGTAGTCTTCGATACTCTTGGGATCAATGCTGCCATTGGAGCCGAAAACCAGCCGTTCCTGGTTTTTGTAGAAAGGAATTTCATCTTCATGAACAATCTTTTCACCGCTGTCAGGATCACTGTAAAGCAAGCGCTCAACAATCTTTTTTTCCTTAACGGTTTCAGAAAAAATTTCCGGAACATCCCCGGGTTCTATCTGAAAATAGCAAATCCCTTCAGGATTTTTGACGATAATCGGCCCCCGCTCGCAAAAACCGTGACAGCCGGTTTTCCTGATCTCTACCTGACCTTGCAAACCCTGCTTTTCGATCTCCGCTTCGATCGCTTCAGCCACCCCGGCACTGCCGGAGGCCAGACAGGCGGAACCGGTACAAAGGGTAATACAAGGTTTATCGGGGTCTCGTTTTGACAGGATGCCCTGCCTGAACTCTTCCAGTTCAGCGGGCGAATTTAATCGCGACATAACCTTATCCTAATTGTAATTTTTTAATACGTCTGCGGTTTTAGCCGGCGTCATCTTACCGTGCGTCTTACCGTCAATTTCCATCACTGGTCCCAACGCACAGCAGCCGAGACAGTTAACCGTTTCCAGGCTGAATTTCAAATCCAGATCCGTCTCACCGGGTTTAATGCCGGTCATATCCTCTACTATATCAAGAACACGCTGCGCCCCTCGTACATGACAGGCAGTTCCCACACAAATATGAATTTCATGGTTCCCTTTAGGAACTAAACTGAAGGCCTTATAAAAGGTGGCAATATGCTGTATCCGGGTCATGGGAACCTGCAATTTCTGGCTGACCCGCTTTAATGCATCCATAGGGAGCCAATGATGTTCACTCTGAATTTCCAGTAATACCTGGATCAGTGAACTGGGCTCGCCATCATGTTTAGCAATAATCTGATCGATTCTTTCGTTATCCATAACTGCTGTCATAATCTTTTTCTTCCCCTAATCCGCTGCCCTGGTATTACTAGGCAAGAACATAGCATTTCCCGCTTTCGTCGTACTTGATCAACCCCTGTTTCGATGAATCGCTGATATGTTTTGCTACTTCAGACGGCTCGAGGTCCAGGATTTTAGAGATTTCACCAGTTGAAAGGGGGCTCTCATTGAGAAGCAACATCATTTCACTGATTGACAATTTTTCGTTGATCAGCTCATCAATCAAGCGGTTGGTATCGTCACTGGCGAAAAATTTGTCATACTCCTCTGCCGATTTAACCGGCACTCTCAACCTCTCCCTCTCCACCAGTTTAATGTAGGGAACCAATTTTCTTACGGCTTCAAGTTTCAACTTCAATGCTTCCGCGTCCAGGCCCTCGGCCTTGCCAAGCGGACCCAATGCTTTAATCTCCCTGGTAAAATCATCAGTAGTTTCCGCCAGAAGAGCGCCATCACTACTGGACATAAACTGGATCCTCAATCTTTCCGGGTTCAGGCCGATATGTCCCATGATCTTCTTACAGATACGCACCGTGCTCAAGGCATCAAAATTTCCCTGGGTGGTATAGTTGCATTCACCCAGCTGGCAACCACCAACCAGCACGCCGTCTTCTCCATTCAGGAAAGCTTTGAGGATAAATTCCAGGTCAACCCTACCGGAACACATAACCCGAACAAACCTGATCTCAGTTGTATATTGTAGTCTGGAAACTCCAGCCAGGTCAGCCGCCCCGTAGCCTCACCAGTGGCACAAGAAACCAATAATTTTTGGCTTGAATTCAAGATCTGTACTCATTCGTTCTCTCCCACGCTTAAACTGCTGCATCAATTTGTTGTATAATTTCTTCTTTCACAACCGCCGCGTCAATCTGGCTCATAAGCTCTTCATTGGTAAAGTGCTTTAAGACAATGGCATTTGTCGGGCACTTGGCATTGCAGAGGCCATCACCTTTACAGAGAACCGGATTAACCCGGGCCTTCCTGCCTTTTGCCGTTTCCACAAATTCTATCGCTTCGTAGGTGCAGGCGGTAATACAGGCTCCACACGATATACAATCGTCTTCTTTCACCTCGCAAACCGAGCCTGAGGCGGTGACGGTTTCGTGTGAAAGCAAAGTTAAAACCCGACCGGCGGCACCATAAGCCTGATTGATCGTTTCCTGTATATGCTTGGGATAATGAGCCGCTCCACAAAGATACACTCCATCGGCAGCAAACTCCACCGGTTTTAATTTGACATGGGCTTCTTTGAAAAAACCATCCGGACTCAAAGTTACCTTAAATAATCCGGCGATATCATTGGTGGTGGGAGAGGGAATGACAGCGGCAGCAAGAGAAACAATATCAACATCCAACTCAAGCCGTTTACCTAACACAGGATCAGGAACACTCACTCTTAAAACTGATTTGCCACCCGCCTGTACCGCTTCAACCACAGGTTTATCTTCCGGCTCATAACGGATGAACTTTATATCTTTCTCGGCCGCTTCCCGGTAATAATCCTCTTTTAAGCCATAGGTCATCATATCCCGAAAAAGGATATAGATAGACATATCCGGGTTTATTTTTTTCAGTTCCAAGGCATTTTTGATCGCATGGCTGCAACAGACCCGGCTGCAGTAATTCCGGTCTTCGTTCCGGCAGCCGACACATTGGATCATGACCAGGCTCTCGGCATTAACAATCCGCTCTTCCCCTTTGGCAATCTGTTCTCCCAGTTCAAGATGGGTGAGTACCTGATCATTTTCCCCATACAGGTATTCATCAGGTTGATAGACATCAGCTCCGGTAGCAATGACCGTTGCCCCATGTCTTATTTCTTTAACCCGACCTTCAGTCTTCACCGTAGTAATAAAGTTTCCCACATAACCGGAAACATTGGTGATTTCTGTTTCATGAGATATATGGATCAGGGGATTTCCATAAACATCCCGGATCAGATCAGCCAGATATGCCTGGACATCCATTCCTTCCAGAGTGGTGGGAATCCGGCGCGCCATACCACCTAAATCTTTATCCTTTTCCAGCAACTGGACCTCATGTCCCTGGTTGGCGATGGAGAGTGCACAGGTCATGCCGGCAATACCGCCACCAACCACTAAGGCCGTCTTGTCTACCGGCAGATCAAACTCCTGCAGCGGCTCCAGATGGCTGGTCCGGGCTACTGACATCCGGATAATATCCTTTGCCTTCTGAGTGGCCTCATCCTTCTGTTTGGCATGAACCCAGGAGCAATGTTCCCTGATATTGGCCATCTCACAGTAGTATTGATTAAGTCCCGCTTCCCGCAGGGTATCCCGGAACAAGGGTTCCAGGGTTCTGGGAGAACAAGCGGCGATAACCACCCGATTAAGCCCTTTTTCCTGGGCCAGGTCGGTTATTTCCTGGGCGGAATTGGTCGCACATGAAAACAGCTGTTCCTGGGCGTAGACAACATTGGGTAAGCTCAAGGCATATTCAACTGCCGAAGGAACATTGACAACACTTGAGATATTGGCTCCGCAATGGCAGACAAAGACGCCTATTCTCGGTTCCTCTCCGGAGACATCCCTTTCCGGTGGATAGATCCTTTCCCGGGCCAGTTTACCGCGCCGGTAGTCTAAAAGTTCACCACATTGGGCGCTGGCACCGCTGGCGCTAAAAACCGACTCGGGGATATCAGTAGGACCCTGAAAGGCACCGCTGACAAAAATCCCGGGACGATTGGTTTTTAAAGGATTACCATGAATTTCCCGGTTGAATCCGTGCGCATTAAGCTCAATGCCGAAGGTGTACGCCAGTTCCCTGAATTCAGCCGGAGCATTCAAACCAACGGAGAGAACGACCATGTCGAACTCTTCCTCTTTGACGCCATCATCAAAAGTGGAATACCTGATAACGACATTCTTGTTTTCGGGATTTTCTCGGTCAATTGAGACATAACTTCTCATAAACCGAACCCCGGGAAGTTGTTCCGCCCGCTGGAAAAAACGCTCAAAATCCTTACCAAAGGAACGAATATCGTTATGGAATATGGTGCACTCGGTATCGGTATAGTGATCTTTGGTCAGAATCACCTGCTTCTGGGTATAGGTACAACACACCCCTGAACAATAGCTGTTCTCACCCTCGGTAACCCGACGTGAGCCAACGCATTGAATCCAGGCAATTTTTTCTGGATGCTTTTTATCGGAAGCCCGCAGGACCTGACCCTCGTAAGGACCGGTAGAGGACAACAGCCGTTCATAATCCATACTGGTGACAACGTTCTGCAGCTTTCCGTAGCCATATTCGCCGTTGATACTGGGATCAAATGGCTCGATGCCGCAGGAGAGAATTATCGCCCCGACATTGATGTCAACCTTCTCAGTCGTCTGGTTAAAATCTATGGCATCAGCCTGACAGACGCCCCGGCAGATATCACATTTTCCCTCTTTCAGGTAAAGGCAACTTTCTTCATCAATATAGGAGACCAGGGGAATTGCCTGGGAAAAGTAGACATGGACGGCTTTGTTTTCTGAAATTTCCTGGTTGAATGGATCCGGGTATTCCACCGGGCAATACTCGACACAGGTACCACAGCCGGTACATTTGTCCTCAATGATGTATCTGGGCTTCTTCTTCAGGGTTACGGTAAAGTTCCCTTCCTCCCCCTCCACAGCGCCAACTTCAGTAAAAGTCAGAACCTCAATATTCGGATGCCGGCCGACCTCGACCAGTTTAGGTGAGAGTATTCACATCGAGCAGTCATTGGTGGGAAAGGTCTTATCCAGTTGAGCCATATGACCACCGATACTCGGCCCTTTCTCAACCAGGTAGACCTTAAAACCGGCCGTAGCAAGATCAAGTGAAGCTTGAATCCCGCTGACCCCCCCACCAACAACCATCACGTCACCAAAACTACCTTGTCCGGGACTTTGGGAAGATTGTTGAATTATCTCAGTTGGCAATACTTCGTTTCCCACGTTCTATCTCCTCATCAGATTTTTCAAATCCGCAATGCTCAAATCAATCGGCAACTTAAAGTACCTCATTGATAATTTCGGTAATATCCTTAATTTCCAGCACATCATCAGGTTCCAGACTCAAACTGCTCTCCTCAAAGTTGGTGATGCAATAAGGACAGGATGTCGCCAGAACCTGGGCTCCTGTTTCCAGAGCTTGATCAACCCTCAAATCGGAAAACCTTTCGCTCTTGGGTGTTTCCATCCATATACGGCCACCACCACCACCACAACAGAGACTGTTCTGGCGCGAATCGGCCATTTCAACCAGTTCCAGACCGGGAATCTGCTTTAAAACCTCCCGGGGTTCATCGTAGATATCGTTATGTCTCCCCAGGTAACAGGGGTCATGGTAGGTAACTCTCTTTTTATACTCCCCGGTAAACTCAAGCCTGCCTGCAGCAATAAGTTCAGATAAATATTGGTTGATATGGACCACTTCGAAGTGCACCATAAATTCTGGATACTCATTTTTAAGCGTATGGTAGCAATGCGGCGAAGATACGACTATTCTCTTAACCCCGTTATCGATAAAAGTTTTGATGTTTTCCGTTGCCAGGCGTCTGAACACATCTTCATCGCCGGTCTTGCGAATACTTTCCCCACAACAACTTTCCTTGGCACCCAGGATACCAAAATCAACCCCGGCTTTATTAAGGATATTGGCGGTGGCGACCGCGACTTTTTTCAATCTGGCATCATAACTTAAATAGCAGCCGACAAAATATAAAATCTCCATCCCCTCGCTAAATGTTTTCACGGAATGACCTTTTGCCCAGTCAGCCCGTTTCTGACGATCTTCATTCAGGGGATTACCATCACCAACCAGACTGCCACTGATGGTCCGGACAGGTTTGACCGAAGTGGGAAAAACCTGGTAGGTGGTGGCAATCCGGCGCAGGGAAACCCCAAGTTCTATCTGGTTCACCTGCCTGGGGCATTGCTGAACACATCTCCCACAGGTGGTACAACGCCAGATGCTTTCACCTTCAATATCAGTCAGACCAAAGGCAGCCTCGCGGATTACCTTACGCATACTGAAGGTTATGACCTTGTTCCAGGGGCAGACGGCATCACATTTCCCGCACTGATAGCAGAGCTTAAAGGTTTCTCCGCCAGCCTCTTTTATCTCATCAACAATTTCTATGAAGGGGGCTACAGTTTCCACTGTCTTTATCAATCCTTTTCTCAACTAAATTAAACGATTAGCTATTAGCGGTTAGTGTCTTACTCCTGAAAGGCTGTCACTCTTTTCAGTACCCCCTTGAGGGGTGTAAAAAACAAGAAATTGTCGGGAATACATTCAGGATGTTCGGGCTTGGCTCATAG
>JAGGSQ010000047.1 GCA_021159015.1 Candidatus Omnitrophota bacterium
TTTGATATTAATCGTCAGAAATCTTTATCAGTTAACGAATCCTTTCGGTAACATTAATTATGAGTCAACTGGCTGTGTCATTTAAGAATTAAAAGTGCACACCTAAAAGCGCTATAATTTAAGGTCAAAAAGGAGGTTTAAATTATGGCGCAATTACACAAAGAGTTTACTAATTCTCAGGCCAAAGAGCTTATGGAGCGTTATCTGCAAAAAGAAGTCAAAAGAACTTATCTCCAAGAAATCCTCGGGATTAAAAAAGACGATTTTGTACCTTGGTTAGACGGCACCGTCAAAACCCTGATAAATTCTCTATTCAATACAAAAGAAAGAAAAAATCCCCGGACTCTTGACCAGAAAACCGAAAACAATATCCTCAGAGATTAAAAATAAAGACGTCCCTCTTAAATCCTATGGAAACCAGGTTTAAACAAAAAGTATCCTTACCTACTATCATTGACCGTACCAAACAACATGGTTTTTATCTAAAAAGACCTAAACGCAAAACTCATGACAGAGAAATTCTGACTAACTATGCAGGTGAATTAATACAACACGACTCCTCTATCCACAAATGGTCCCCTTATGCGAAAGAAAAATGGTCTCTGATTACTTCCCTGGATGACTTTAGCTGTTTTATGTTGTATGCCATTCTCCTTAAGCGTGAAACTGCCTGGGCTCATATTATGGCTCTACAAGCTATATTTTTAAAGTACGGCTTACCTTTTTTCTTCTACGTAGATTGCCATTCTATCTTTAGATTCGTTCAAGGCAGAGATTCTTTATGGCGTAAAGACTACAAGCTTACCGATGAAGCTGACCCTCAATGGAAACAAGTGCTTAAGGACTGCAATGTCAAAGTTATCTATGCCCTATCTCCTCAGGCAAAAGGCAAAGTTGAACGCCCTTATGGCTGGTACAGGATCATTTAGTCAGAATCTGTGCCCGCAATAATATCTCTGATATCACAGGCACAAAAAGAATCCTTGCCCAGGAAGTCTATCAGTATAATTATCGCCACGTTCACTCTGCTACAGGAGAAGTCCCTTTTTTTAGATTTCAAAGAGCTTTAAAAGAAAAACGTTCTCTATTCAGACCTTTTGTAGTTACTCCTCCTTACCAACAAATCAAAGATATCTTCTGCCTGCGTCTTTACAGAATTGTTAATTCTTATAGAAAAATATCTATAAATAGCCTCGTACTAACAATTCCTTCTGCTCCTATTGGCGCTAAGGTTAATCTCCGTATCTACCCTAATGAGAAAACCGGAGTATCTGAGATTAGATGCTGGTATAATAATAAACTTATAAATGTCCAAAGAGCTAAAAATAAGGATTAAACATTGTGCACTTTTAGAATTTAGATAACAATCAAAAAATATGCGGCCCCAAAATCTCTTTTATTTTCTCTCTGAAATCAGGAAAAGACTTACCTACGCAATGCCAGTCGTCAATTTCTACTTTTCTTCCCTGTGCTCCTACTCCTATAGCCATACTCATAGCCGTGCGATGGTCGGAAAAACTCCTAATTTGAGCAAACTTCTTAAAGCCTCCTCCCTTAATTTCCACATAGAAATCTTCCTCGCCGCGGCGGTTACGGTAAGAAAAAACCTTAAACTCTACCCCCATATTTTTAAGGTTACACTCCAAAGAATGTATACGGTCTGTTTCTTTCACTCTTAACTCCCGCAAACCATAAATGCGGCTGGATGAGGAGGCAAAAGCAGCCAAAACAAAAACTAAAGGCAGCTCATCAATCAACAAAGGAATTTCTTCCTCTTTAACTACTACTCCCTTTAAGGAACTGCTTTCTGCTTCAATATCTGCATAAGGCTCAAAATAGCGGCTGTTTCTGTTTTTGATTCTCAGTTTAGCCCCCATCCTTTTAAGTACCCGCAAAAGCCCGCTGCGCGTAGGATTAACCCCTACCCTTTTTACCCTCAAACAAGTTTTAGGCCGCAAAAGAGCTAAGGCTAAAAAGTAAGCGGCGGAAGAGAAATCAGCCGGGATAAATATCTCCTGAGGTGTCTTTAGCAAAGAAGGCTCTACCTCAATTAATTTTCCTTTTTTTCTAATTCTGCCGCCGAAAACTTTAAGCATTCTTTCGGTATGGTCGCGTGAGATAAAAGGCTGATGAATATAAGTTCTGCCTTTAGCTTTTAGGGCGGCAAAGATTATGGCTGACTTTACCTGAGCCGAGGCCTGCGGCATACGGTAATCAATGGCCCGCAAAGATTTCACCGCTCTAATTACCAGCGGCGGATATTCAACGCCGTTTCGCCGGCGGCCAAAAATATTTGCCTGCATTTGCCGCAGGGGAATAGTTATGCGGCTCATAGGCCGCCGCTGCAGGGAAGGAGCGGCTTTTAAAATTACTTCCACTTTAGCTGCTGCCAATATTCCGGCCAGAAGGCGCATACTGGTCCCCGATTCTCCCATATTTAAGTATCTGCCCCCAAAAACCAGGCGTCCTGTAGAAGATACTATCACTTCTTCTTTTCTCTTCTCTATCCTTACCCCCAGCCGCCGCAAGGCACCGAGAGTAACCAAAGTATCAGAAGCAGTAAGAAAGTTCTTTATTTTAGTGCTTCCCTTAGCTAAAGCAGAGAACATTAGCGCGCGGTGAGAAATAGATTTATCCCCGCCTACTTCTACTGTTTTCTCAATTCTTCCCTGCCTCATTCCTGCTCTCTTAGCCTGCCTATCTTCACCATAAATTCTTCTGGCAGCTCGGCCTTAAAACTCATCTGCTTCCCGCTTAAAGGATGCCTGAACTCAATTCTTTCTGCATGCAGATAAAGCCTTTCTGCCGGCCGCCCCTTATATTTTACATCGCCGATTATGGGATGTCCAAAAAAAGAAAGATGCACTCTTATCTGATGCATACGCCCGCTTAAAGGGCGCACGAGCAAGAGGCTGGCATCTTTAAAAACCTCTTTTCTTTCTACTTCAGTCAAAGAAGAGCGGGCATGCAGAAAGCCTACTTTTATACAGAAATTTTTATGGTCTCTTTGCAGAGGAAGCGAAATACTCATTTTCTCTTCCCTCACTCTCCCCTCTACCAGGGCACGGTATTCTTTCTTTACCCTGCGGCGGCGGAACTGCTCTACCAAATCTTCATAAGCATCCAGGGTTTTTGCTACAACCATCACCCCTGATGTTTCTTTGTCCAGGCGGTGCACAATTCCCGGCCGCAGAGAGGAAGAGCCGGCTAAGGTCTTTCCCATATAAATAAGGGCATTCACCAGCGTATCTTTTTCTCCTCCGGCCGGATGCACGCTAAGGTGAGCAGGCTTATTTACCACTATTATTGCTTCGTCTTCATAAAGAATAGGAACCTCATATTCATAAGGAGAAAGGCCCTCGGAAGGAATATAGTTAACTTCTACTTCTTCTTTTTCCTGCAGGCGGTAATCGGAAGAAACTATCTTCCTGCCTACTCTTACTTTTCCTTCTTTAATAAGCTTTTGGGCGTAACGGCGCGAAAGCCGCAGACATTCAGATATGTATTTATCAACTCTTACTCCCTTAAATTGGGCATTAACCCTGTATGTGCTCCGGCTCATTGCTTCTTAGAAAAGAAATGCCCCGCAATTAAGAATACGCACCCTAAAGTGATAAAGCTATCGGCCAAATTAAATACCGGCCAGAAACCCAAATCAAGATAATCAACTACATACCCCAGAAAAACTCTTTCCCAGAGATTAGCTAAAGCCCCGCCAAAAATAAAAGAAAAACTTAATAGTTCCCATATCTGCATTTCTCTGCTTTTTCTCACCAACCATATTCCCAAAGCCAGAGAGCACAAAACTGCCAGTGTTATTACCAGCTCCTCTCTTTGCTGCCAAAAACCAAAGGCAGTACCGCGGTTAAAAACCAGCCGAATTTGCAGAAGCCTGCCCCAGAAAGGATAAGCTCGATAAGGAGAGAAATAAGAAATAATTTTTCCCCTCACGGCGCTGCAGAGCACAAACACCGCTGTGCTGGCAACAGCCAGCCATAATATTTTTTTAAGGCTATTCCTGCGACTCACTCTTTTCCTGGCAGCGGCGGCAGAGCCGCACAAAAGGCAGGGCATTCAAGCGGCGTTTAGGGATAGGCTTCTGACACATCTCGCAAATACCAAAATTTCCCTGCTCTATTTTTTTCAAAGCATGCTCAATCTCCCGTAGCATCTGCGATTCGCTGGAGGCGATATTCAAAGACAAATCTCTTTCAAAAGTATCATTGGCCATATCCGCCAAATGAAAAGTGTGAGTGGAAATCTCGCCCGCCCCTTCTTGGGGAGATTTAAGCAGAACTTCTTCGGAAATGCTTTTGTAATTCTGCATTACTTCCTCTTTCAGCTTAAGTAATTTCTCTCTGTATTTATCAAGCTCTTTTTTGAGAAAAAGCTTCTTACCCATATAAACCTCCTTAATTCTTAATTGATAATGCCTAACTTTTCTACTACCTCCAGGCAGCGAGAACAAAGTTCAAGCCCTTTTCTGTTTTTTCCTACTTCCGGCCTAAAGTTCCAGCAGCGGCGGCACTTTTTATGAGCAGACCGCCTCACTTCTATTTTCTTCTCATCTCCCTCTTTTATATGCACCGCTGAGACAATAAATGCCTCCCGCAGTATGTCCTCCTCTCCTGAAAGAAAATGGTACTCGCCGGAAACCTGCAAATCAACTTCTGCTTCTAAAGAACTGGCAATTACGCCTTGCGTCCTCTTCTCTTCCAGAGCTTTCATTACCTCCTGGCGCAAGGCAAAAATTTTATCCCACTTCTCTTCCAGCTCCAAATCTAAAAAAATACTTTCTAATTTATCACCAGGCCACTCTTCCAGCATAACTGACTCTTTCTTCCCTCCCCAGGCCTCATACGCTTCTTCTGCCGTAAAGCTTAAGAAAGGAGCCATCATCTTTATTAAAGCTTCAACAATCAAAAAGACAGCCGTTTGAGCCGAGCGCCGCCCCAAAGAATCCGGCGCAAAAGTATAAAGCCGGTCTTTCAGAATGTCAAAGTAAAAAGCGCTCAAATCCTGCGCGCAAAAACTATATATATTTTGGTAGACTTTGTAAAGAAGAAAATTATCAAAATTATCTTTTACTCTTTTTACTAAGTTAAAAAGGCGCGAAAGTATGAGGCGGTCAACTTCCCGCATCTGGTCTTTATTTACCCTGTGTCTCTCCCACTCAAAATCATATAAATTGCCCAGGCCAAAGCGGATAGTATTTCTTATTTTACGGTAGGAATCAACCAGCTGTTTTATTATTTCCTCTGAGATTTTAATGTCTTCGCGGTAATCGCTCATCATACACCACAGCCTGAGTATCTCTGCCCCGTAACGTTCAATTATTTCCTGCGGCGCTACCACATTACCCAGAGATTTAGACATCTTCTTGCCTTCGGCATCCACCACAAAGCCGTGCGTAAGTACTTCTCTGAAAGGTGCTTCATTCAGGCTAGCTACTGAATTTATAAGGGAAACCTGAAACCAGCCTCTATGCTGGTCCGAGCCCTCCAGGTATAAATCGGCCGGAAACTTAAGTTGAGCATCAGCCTTTAATACCGCCTGAAAACTTGCCCCCGACTCAAACCAGACATCCAGAATATCAAATTCTTTGCTAAAACTGCGGCTGGAGCAGGAACAGGAAAAACCTTGCGGCAGGATTTCTTCCAAGTTTATGTCAAACCAGACATCCGAACCTTTTTTCTCCACTTCTTCCGCCAGCTTAAAAATTAAATCAGCTGGGAGAAAAGATGCGCCGCATTTAGAGCATTTAATGGCCGGAATCGGCACCCCCCAAAGCCTTTGGCGTGAGAGGCACCAGTCCGGCCGCAGGCCCACCATAGAAGAAATTCTTTCCCTGCCCCCTTCGGGAACCCACTTTACCTTTTCTATATTTTCAAGCACTCTCTTTCTTAAATTCTTCTTTTCCACATTCAAAAACCACTGGGGCGTAGCTCTGAAAATCAAAGGATTTTTGCACCGCCAGCAATGCGGGTAAGAATGCGTTATTTTTTCTGCTAAAACAAGATTTCCCTTCTCTTTCATAACCGCCACAAAAGCCTCGCCGGCCTCATTTATATGCCTGCGAGAGAAAACCCCGCAGCTTTCATCAAGACGCCCTTCTTCATCTACCGGCATAATGAGTTTAAGGCCGTATTTCTGGCCTACGCGGTAGTCCTCCTCGCCGTGCCCCGGCGCAATATGCACGCACCCTGTCCCCTCTTCGGCCGAGACATAATCCGCCAGAACCACTCCTGAGTCTCTTTCTAAAAACGGATGGCTCAATACCACCCCTTCCAATTCTTTGCCGATAAAGGTTCTTTTAACTTTATATCCGGAAAGAACCCCCTTTTCTCCTAATGCCTCAGCCAAAGCCCTGGCAAAAACCAAACCCTCTCCTTCTTTCTCTGCCAGCACATATTCTAAATCAGGATGAACGGCTACGGCTACATTGGAAATTAAGGTCCAGGGTGTAGTAGTCCAGACTAAGAAACTAGCCGGAAGGTTAATTCCCTTTTCTTCTTTTTTTAAGGGAAACTTTACATAAATAGAAGGAGACTCTTTATTTTGGTATTCAATCTCTGCCTCCGCCAAAGCGGTGCGGCAATGCATACACCAATTAACCGGCTTAAGCCCGCGGTAAATATAGCCTTCTTTTACCAGCTTCCCCAGAAGGCGCAAAACTTCTGCTTCGTATTTCGGCTTAAGAGTAAAGTAAGGGTTTTCCCAGTCGCCCAGAACCCCCAGGCGGATAAAATCTTTTTTCTGTTTTTCCACAAATTTCAAAGAAAAATTCCTTGCCTGGCGGCGGAACTCACCCCGCTCAATCTCCTCTTTTTTAGCTTTCTTTTGCTTTAAGAGCTCATGCTCTATGGGAAGGCCGTGGCAGTCCCAGCCCGGCACAAAAGGCACGCGGAACCCCACCAGCGCCTTGTAGCGCAAAATGATATCTTTGAGGATTTTATTCAGGGTATGGCCGATATGAATAAGCCCGTTAGCGTAAGGCGGGCCGTCATGGAGAAGATAGACCTCCCTTCCCTCGCGCTCCTTGAGCATTTTGCGGTATAAATCTATTTCCTGCCATTTCTTGAGGATTCTCTTTTCCAAATTCTGCAAGCCGGCCTTCATAGGAAAAGAAGTCCGCGGCAGATTAAGGGTTTTGCGCAGGTCTTGCTCCATCTCTACTCTTTTATCAGCCGGCCGATTATCGGCTTAAGCTTTTCTTTGGTCGGGAAAGGTATACTCTCCGCTCTGGTAACAACAGAATTCTCCAAAGCTTTGGCACAAAGGCAGCCTCTTTCTGCTTTTATCTTAGGGATAGCTAAAGAAAGTATTTTTTTGGCATTGGCTACATTCTTCAAAAGATTTTCTATTACCATCTCAGCCGTAACCTCCTCCGTCTCTTGTCTCCAGCAGTCATAGTCGGTAACTGCGGCCAAAGTAGCATAGCAAATCTCAGCCTCTCGGGCCAGGCGGGCCTCCGCCAGATTAGTCATGCCGATTATATCCATACCCCATTGGCGGTAGAGGTTTGACTCAGCCAAAGTAGAAAACTGCGGCCCTTCCATATTCAAATAAGTCCCGCCTTTTTTTACTTCTACCCCTACCTCTTTTGCCGCTTCATAAAGGATTTCGGAAAGATAAAGGCAGACCGGATGGGAAAAGCCGATATGCACAACTATACCTTCGTCAAAAAAGGTATATTTTCTTGCCTGGTTAGTGCGGTCTACAAACTGGTCGGGAATTACAAAGCTTAAAGGCTTGATCTCTTCCTGCAGAGACCCGCAGGCAGAAACAGAGATAATTCTCTCAACTCCGAGCAATTTAAATCCGTAGATATTGGCGCGGTAATTGATAAAAGAAGGGGGGATGGTGTGTTTTTTGCCATGACGCGGCAAAAAGACAATTTCTTTATCGCCAAGCCTTGCTAAAAGATATTCGGAAGAAGGCTCGCCAAAAGGCGTATCTACTCTTTTCCACCCTTCTTTTTCCACTCCTTCCAGGTCATAAATACCGCTTCCGCCGATAACGCCGATTTTCATCTCTCACCCCTTACTTTGAAAGTTCTTTTGCCCTCTTTAAGGCTTTATTTATGCCTTTATATACAATACTCTTCAGCTTATTCTTCTGCCAGAAAGAAACTGCCGCTTCCGTCGTGCCGCCTTTGGAAGCAACCTGAAGATAAAGAGAAAGAAAATCTTCTCTTGCCTCTTCCGCAACTCTGGCGCTTCCTAAAAACATCTCTTTTACCAAAATCTCTGCTTCTTTCCTGTTTAGGCCTGCTTTTTGGGCCGCCTCCTCTATTAAAGAAAGAAAGTAAAACAGATATCCCGGCCCCGAGCCCGAGATTGCCGTTACCGCATCTATTTTTTTCTCATTAACAACCAATGTCTTTCCCACGCAGGAAAATATTTTAGAGGCAATCTTTAGGTGGCTGAGATTAGCATACCTGCCTTTGGCTAAAGCGCTTATGCTTTCTTCTACTCTTGCCGCCAGATTAGGCATTACTCTTATTACCGCCGCCCTGCCTATTCTTTTTTCTATAAACCGGGTTGTAATGCCGGCGGCAATAGAGATAATAAGTTTTGCTCGCGAGACTTTTATTTTCTCAAGCACCCCTTCTATATTCTGAGGCTTTACGGCAATAATTAAGATATCTGATGCGTCCCAAAGAGCCTGCAGGGAAGAAAATTTATGTAAACTCTTAAATTCTTTAGCTAAAGCAGAAACCTTTCTTTTCTCAATATCATATACCCCTACTCTGAAGCCGGAAGAGGGTTTCTTAAGAATGCCTCTGGCCAAAGCTCCCCCCATATTGCCGCAGCCGATAATGCCTACTTTTTTCATAATTTTCCTCCTAAAAGATGAAATAAATTAACACAAAAAAACTTGCGTGTCAATTTGAGTTTTTGCCCGCCCCAAGGCAAAAAAGAGGCCCGCCCTACCCTTCTTTTCTACACTCTCTCAGCACCAAACCCGCCTGAGAGAAAGAAATAGAAAGATGGATTGAAGAGATAAGGTAAAAGAAAGGCTGGGTTGCTAGACCGCTATATTCAATAGAATAACTTTCTGAACTTCAAAAGTACGGAATATAACCCAAAACAAAAATAAATATTGGAGGGCTTTCAAAAACAATTAATCTACTTTGTGAGCAGTCAGAAATAAAGCTTTCTCTAAAGCTGCAAAGAAATTTTGGTAAGTCTGCGGATCTTCAATGGTTTTAATCCCATATTGAGCATTTGCTCGTACTAATAACTGTTTTTCTCCCCGAGTTCTTACCGTAACTGTCATTTTTATAATTGCATTCTTAAGAAATTTAGAACCTGTAACAGAACCCAACAAAAAATCTGTTTTATCAATAACAAAATCCAGATCCTGCATAGTACTGATTATCGTCTGCATCATCATCTTCTTATCAATTGTATCAAAGGCTCTCGTCTGGATGCTTCTCAATTGGACAGCGCTCTCTTGAGTCACAAAAGCTTTCTGGGCAGTAGTAGCACATCCTGATAATAATAGAATGATAATCATTGAAATAAGAAGATAT
>JAGGSQ010000031.1 GCA_021159015.1 Candidatus Omnitrophota bacterium
AGATAATTATGTTTATATTTTGAGATTATAGCAAACAGTTGATATATAGCAAGAATAAAAGATTATCACTCTTATTTATTTGGGAATACTATCAGTATGTAAATAAAGTGATTTCGGATATACTACATCATCCGAAATATTAAACTGCCTTCTTGTTCTTAAAGATAATCGTCTAAGGTTTTTGCACAACAAATCCATCCGCTTCTCAGCTGTAATAATATAAAAATCACGGTCACCATGTATCTTTACTAACTCAATCCCCATAGCAATAACTAAAAGGTCAAACGTACTCAGTGCTTTTTTATTTATCCGTGTGAATGTCTGTTCAAAAGGTACAAGCAAATCTATGTTTAATACATGGTATCTTGACAATTCATATGAATAGATAATGCTTCTGCCTCTAACTAAGTCCTTAAAGCTACCTTTAATCTCTTCATACTCTTCTTGAGATTTCTTCCTTTCTCTATATCTCAATTTCCCAAAAACATTAAAAGTCTCTGCAATACAGAAGTTAGGCATATATAAGAAAGCGTCTTCGCTCAGCTTCCTGCTTATTAATTCCGCTACTTTCTTAGTTAATTTCTCCTCTGAGTAGTAAAGATGAATTATTGCGGATGTATCTAAGAGAAAATATTTCATTAGATTCAGCGCATCTCTGATACCATCTTAGGAAGATTAGCTTTTGAAGATATAATTGCCTCTCTTGCCTTGCTTATATTTTCTATTACTTTCCAACTCTCGTTGGATATGCGGTTTCTCTCCTTCCTGGAAGTCACCTCTTTGAAGATATCAATAAACGTTTTATGCTTGCCGTTATTATGACTTTTTCTTTTCACTTTACCCCCTCCTCTGCGAAAAGTTTAACATATAATTTCTATTGAAGCAACTATAATATTAAATCAGAAAGATATGTCAATACAAAAATTACTCCCTCACCAGAAGTTCCATGAATGCGGATTTGTAGGATTTGAATTTTGGCTTACCGCCAAACGCTCTATCCAATTGAGCTACAGGCGCAGATAAGAAGCTAAAAGTAATTTTATCACAAAATAACTAAATCCTCAATCGGCAAATAACTTCATCCTCTAAAGGAGAAACGCGGTAGGAAAAACGCCCCTGTGGCCTTACTACTACCACTTCTACGCTAACTGCTTCTTTATCTGTATAGCGGGCCACAATCCTCAGCGCCAAGTGTAAATTTCCTTCCTCAAATCTGCCTATACCTACAGCAAAAGGGCCGCGGCAGGAAAGAGGAAAAAATTGCAGGTAAGTATCTCTGGCTAACTCTTTTATGGCGGCATTATCTTCTTTATGGCGCCCCACTATCAACTTGGTCTCAGAAGAGAGAGAAAAATGGCGGCCTAATTTTAGCAATTTCAGAATATTTATATCAAAGTCAAAATATCTGGCCAGATAATCCTTTAAGCGGCGGCAAAACTGAGCATCCGTAAGCAGGCATCCCCCTGCCGGAGAGGGGTAATTAAAAATAGCCCATTTTTTTGCCAGCTCCATTTGTTTACTGCGGCTGCGTCCTCTAATATCAAAAAGCAATTCTCTATTAAGAGAAGATTTTACTTTCTCTAAAGACAAAGAAGAACAGCTATGAGAAAGGGGACGTAACAAAATTCCCTCTATCCCTGCCGCCTTTTCAATCTGGCGCATTGACTGCCGCCGCTGTGAAAAAGGCCTCTCTCCTACTACTTCTCCACTCACTAATATGTCTCCTTTTTCTTTCTCTAAATATTGTTTGGCTTTTCTGAACATTATTATACGGCAGTCAAGGCAGGGGTTAAGATTTCTTCCCCAGCCAAAGCGGGGATTTTTAACCGCTTCATATTGCGGGAGCGAGATATCAATTATTTCTAAACTAAGCCCCAGGATTCCTGCGACTTTATACGCATCTTTCCTTACCTTTTCCTGGTAAAAAACGCTGTCTAAAAACAGCCCCTTCACTTCCCAACCCTGCAGGAGAGCTATTTTTGCCGCCAGAATACTGTCCAGACCGCCGGAGAACAGAACTACGGCTTTTATTTTAGACATTCTTTCAATTAATTTTCTTAGCTTATTTCTTCTTTACCTTCTTTACTAACCAAAGCAACAATCTAGAAGTGGTGTGCAGTAGAATCAAGATAAGAAAATTGGTCGGGAAGGTGGGATTTGAACCCACGACCCCTTGGTCCCAAACCAAGTGCGCTAATCCAAACTGCGCCACTTCCCGGCTTTATGTAAATAGTTTTACTACGAATCTATATCTTCCTGCAACTTGCACAAGTTTTTCTTAAGATAATTCCTGAATTTCAAAAGAGCACGGTAACGATGACTGATTTTATTTTTTATTTCCGGCTTTAGTTCGGCCATAGTTTTTTTATAGCGCGGCAGATAGAAAAGAGGGTCATAACCAAAGCCGAAGTTTCCCCGCGGCATAAAAGCTATCATTCCCCTGATGCTACCCTCAAACAGTTCTATCGTCTTACCGTCCTTAGCCAAAGCAAGGCAAGTAGTAAATTTAGCCTTTCTCTTATAAGCCGGCACGCCCGCCAGCTCTTTAAGCAGTCTCTGATTGTTTTCGCTGTAGGTACAATTTTCTCCTGCGAAACGGGCAGAGTAAATACCGGGACGCCCGCCTAGATAATCAACTGATAATCCCGAATCCTCCCCCAGGCAGAAGCCTGCTAATATTTTTGAAGCTTTCTCCGCTTTCAAAGAAGCATTCTGACAAAAGCTTGAACCATTTTCTTCTATTTTTATCTTTTCGTCAAAGTCCAAAAGACTGTAAAGTTTTATATTTAGGCCTTTAAGTATAGCTCTGATTTCTTTCATTTTATCCTGGTTGCGTGTAGCAATAATTAGACTAAACATAAATCAAAAAAATATTTCGTCCCGGAAAAACTCCTTCTCTTTCTCTATTATTCTTTCAATAGCTCCTTGAGCTAAGTCAACCATCTGCAACATAATTTGAGGAGAGAAAGAACTCTCTTCTGCGGTCGCCTGTATTTCTACAAGTTCTTTCTGAGAATTCATCACCACATTCATATCTACCTCGGCTTTAGAATCTTCCAGGTAATTCAAATCCAGCACCAGGTTCTTTTTCCAGATCCCCACGCTTATAGCCCCCAGATAGCTCTTTATAGGTACTTCTTTGAGTACGCCTTTCTTCTTTAAACCAACTAAGCAATCTACCAAAGCTATAAATCCGCCGTTAATAGCCGCCGTACGCGTACCTCCATCAGCTTGAATTACATCGCAGTCTATCCAGATAGTACGCTCCCCCAATTTTTCCAGTTCCACTCCCGCCCGCAAAGAGCGTCCAATAAGCCTCTGGATTTCAAAGCGGCGTCCGGAAAGTTTATCTCTCTGGTTGCGCGTGAGAGTAGAACGAGGAAGCATACCATATTCCGCTCTTACCCACCCTGTCCCCTTTCCTTTCAAAAACTGGGGTACCCCTTCCTCTACGGTAGCGGTGCAAATAAGTCTAGTTTGCCCTAATTCGATAAGGCAGGAACCCTCTGCAGGTTTGATGTAATTTCTCTCAATCTTCATTTCTCTCATCTGGTTATATTCCCGGCCGTCATTTCTCACCATATTCTCCTTCCCTTTTATTATGCTCTTTTAATTAATATATGCTTCTGCCTTGCGCATCAATCGCCACAATTAAAGGAAAACCCCTCACTTCCAGGCGATATACAGCCTCTGGTCCCAACTGAGGAAAAGCTACTATTTCTTTCTTTAACACTTTTGTGGCCAGAAATGCACCACATCCCGAAGGAGCCGCAAAATATACCGCTTTATATCTTTTTATGGCCCTTCTTACTTTTCCAGACCGCCGCCCCTTACCCACAGTAGCCACTACTCCTTGCTTAAGAAGAATCTCGGTAAAATCATCCATACGCAGAGAAGTAGTAGGCCCGCAGGCGCCGATTGTCTGACCCGGAGGAGAAGGAGTGGGACCGCAATAATAAATTATCGTATCTTTAAGCTCAAAAGGCAGTTTTCTACCTGTTCTGATTCTTTCTCCCATAATTTTGTGCGCCTGGTCGCGAGCGGTATAAAACTCTCCCGAGAATAAGACTTCCTCGCCTGCTTTCAATTTAGAACGTATCTTTATATCTAAAATCCCTTTTATTTTCTTCATATTTCTCTTCCCGAAACAGTAAAAGAACTGCTCCTCAAGGCCCAGCAGCTTATATTAACCCCTACTGGCAAGCCGGCAATATGAGTAGAAGCAGTCTTTATCTTTACGGCCAAAGCAGAAGTTTTTCCTCCCAACCCCATAGGGCCTATGTTTAAGGCATTTATCTTCTTGAGAATCTTCCTCTGCCAGGCAGTTATAGTTTTGTTGGCCGCATTTTTTCTCAAATCATCCAGTAAAGCATATTTAGCCAGAAACAGAGCCCGCTCTGATGTCCCGCCTATGCCTATACCCACTACAAAGGGAGGACAAGCCTCTGGACCAGCACGCTGGACAGATTCTATTACGAATTCTTCTATAGCCTCTTTTGATGCCGTAGGATTAAACATTTTAAGCCTGGTCTTATTTTCGCTGCCAAACCCCTTAGGCAAAACCGTCAGTTTCACGCCTCTTATTTCCAGGTTAAGCTCAATATGAACCAAAACCGGCCCATAAGAAGCGGGCCTTCTTTTAAGGGGATCAACTAAAGAGGGACGAAAAAAATTCTCACCATAAGCTATCTCTACTACTCTCTTCACCTCTTGAATAAACCCAGCCTCTACTACTGCTCCTCTGCCTAACTCTACCACAACTATAGGAAGACCTGTGTCCTGACAAAGAGGAAGTTTTCTTTTCTTTGCCACAAAGGCATTTTCCATAATCCAGCCTAAAGCCTTTTTGCCCCTTGGGCTTTTTTCCCGCCGGTAAGCAGACTTAATCAGACTAAAAACATCTTCTCTTAAAGAAATATTGGCTTTTTGTACCGCAGTCTCCAGCTTCTTTCTTACTTTCTCCTTCATCATCTCACTCCTATTGCTTTATGAAGCTGGGTAATTATTCTCACATCCTCTAAAACCTCCTTTGCCTGGTGCCGAAAACTCTCCAGTTTCGGCCAGAGTACTCCTTCTTGCGAATACTGGGGCTGAAGTACTAAGGTTATAGAAGAAGACAGTTTTCTAATTAGACAAGAGGCCTTAATTACATCTTCTGTTTCAGTAGAAGCAGTAATCACACATTTGGCAAAAACTTTTTTCTCTCCCGCTACACTCAAAAAATCCTCATGCTCCTGCCAAAAAGGGCGCAGGCCGGTAGAAGAAGGCAATTTTATATCCATAGCAACGACATCTATAAAATCAATCACGCTCTCTAAAGACTGCGGCAGAGTGCCATTAGTCTCCAAATATAAAGAAAAATTTCTTTCCTTAAGATGAGGAGCCAGCTCCTTAATAAAAGATGCCCAGAGCAGAGGTTCACCTCCCGTAAGAGCAACAGAATCTAAAGTGCGAGGTAAAGTATCCAGAGCCGTAAGAACCTCCTGAAGACTCATTTCACGATAAAGAGAAGTATCAGTGTCGCAAAAGGAACATTTTAGATTGCAACCAGAAAATCTTATAAATACCTGAGGTTGGCCGCGAAAAGTCCCCTCCCCCTGGATACTGCGGAATATTTCCGAAATATTAGTCTTCATTTCCCTCTCGCTCCTCTATCCTTCTTAAGCAGAAGAGGGTCTTCCCTACCCGCTTCTTTAAACCCCCGCTGGCGGTAAAGACAACTGTCACAATGCAGACAGGGCCTTTCTCCTCCCTGGTAACAAGACCAGGTATATTCAAAAGGCACACCCAGCTCTCCGCCTTTTTTTATTATTTCCGCCTTGTTCAGGCCAATCAAGGGAGCTACCACTTCTATGTTTTTCCTCTTCATACCCAAATTACAGCTTTTCTGAAAACTTCTTAAGAACTCAGGACGGCAATCGGGATAGCCAGAATAGTCTTCCGTATGCGCTCCGATAAAAATCTTATCTGCCCCTGCTACCTCCGCCAGAGAAAAAGCAAAACTTAAAAATATGATGTTGCGGGCCGAGACATAAGTAATAGGAATCTGGTGCGAGCCCGACAATTTTTTCTTATGGGGCACTTTAATCCTTTCATCAGTTAAAGCTGAACCTCCCCAGGGAAAAGAAATCTTCATTACATAATAAGGAACTTTGCTCAACTTTGCTATCTTTTTGGCTGAAATTAATTCCCGCCGGTGGCGTTGATTATAGTCGAATATAAGCGCAACACACCTGTATCCATATTGCCGTATAGCTAAATACAAAGTTACACTTGAATCTATGCCTCCTGAAAGTAGAACCACTGCTTTAGGGCTGCTGCCTGTACTTTTTTTCATTAATTACCTCCCCTCCCGGTATAAGACAGCAGAATTATCCTGTTCCCATACTTTTATATAAACCAAATCTACCTTCTCTCCCGCCAGAAGTATCTTAAGACGACGGTAAATAAAAACAGCGATATTCTCAGAGGAAGGATTAACCTCACCGAAAGCTCCCAGTTCGTTAAGATGCTGATGGTCAAGCTCTCCCAATACCCGGTTAAGATATTCCTTTAGTTTTTTAAAATCAATTAGCAGGCCGCTTTTATCTATATTATCCCCCCTTACGGCTGCTTCCACTTTCCAATTGTGGCCATGCAGATTTTCGCATTTACCTTTATAATCCCGCAAAAAATGCGCGGCACTAAAAGAAGCGGTAACACTTAACTCAAACATTATTAACAATCAAAGGTTTAATTCTCCTTTTGATAATCTCATAAGCCAGCCGAGAAAAATAAGGTGCCTTATCAGTAAGAAAAATTGTTATCCTGCCTCTTTGCTTACCGCCTTTTAGTAATCTTTGCTCAGTCATTTCCCTTCTTAAGAAGCGGACCACTTCTACCGAAGAATCAAATAGCCGCACCTGAGGCAAGGTATTGCTAATTACTTTCTTTAATAAAGGATAATGCGTGCACCCTAAAATTAAACCATTAATTTTACCGCGATATTTCCCTAAATACAACTCTGCTGCTGCTTCAGCTAAAGGGCTATGGTGAAGGCCTTCTTCGGCCAGAGGAACAAATAAAGGACAAGCGGTAGAATATACTTTAAGTTTTTGATTTGCTCGCTGGAGAGCGTTTTGATAAGCCCTGCTGGCTATAGTTGCCGGTGTCCCAATTACTCCCATAGGGTTCAAAGAACTATTCGCGGCAGCTTTCACTCCCGCTTCTACTACGCCTAAGAGAGGAACATTAAAATAGCTCTGAATATAAGGTAAAGCCACAGCAGAAGTAGTATTACAGGCGACAATGACAAATTTTACTTTTTGCCTTAAGAGAAAAAGAATATTGTTAATAGCTAGTTTAATTATTACCTCCTTTGACTTAGTGCCGTAAGGAAGGTGGGCGGTATCTCCCAAGTAGACAAAATCCTCTTGGGGCAAAGCTTTTATTGCTTCAGCCAATACCGTTAATCCTCCCAGCCCCGAGTCAAATATTCCTACAGGCAAATTAGCTTTCCTATTTTTCATTTCTAACCAGTTTCCTGCCACTATAAAACTCTCGCAGCTGTAAAATAGCCGTAGCCAGTACATTAGCTATCTGCTGTCGATAAAGTTTACTTCTTAACATTCTTTCCTCCCCGCGATTGGTAAGATAACCTGTCTCAACCAGTATGGCCGGACAGAGATTATATTTAAGTACATAAAAAGGGGCACCGATTTTTCCGCGAGTACGAATGCCAAACCGCTTCGCCTGCTGAAGAACTATATCGGCAATTTCTGCTGTTTCCCGCTTGTTTTCAGTATTTATAAGCTCTCCAATTATCCTTTTTATATCGGAAGAAAAACTTATTCCTTTCCGCTGACACATGTTCTCTGCTGTGGCCAATATTCTTGCTTGCTTATCCGTAAAGCGGTCGGCTAGATAATACACCGTTAGGCCGCGAATACGCTTAGAAGGACAAGAATTAGCATGGATGCTAATAAATAAGTCAGCATTCTTCTTGCGGGCAAAAAGAACTCGCTGCCTTAAAGAAACAAAATAATCACTATACCGAGTAAGGTAAACTTTTATTCCTCTATTCTTTAAAGCGCGATATAAATATTTAGCTATAGAAAGATTAACTTCCTTCTCCCGTAAGCCCCAGGGAGAGATTGCCCCCGGGTCTCTGCCTCCATGGCCAGGGTCAATTACTACGGTTTTTATTTCTATAGGGATAACCCCTATACCCTGCGTCTTTTCCTTTCTAGTTTTTCTCAAATAATTAAATAAAGAGGAAGGTATAAACAAATGGCCGTCGCGATATATCACCTCTTGCTTTAAATAATACGGCTTGCCATTGATTAAAACATAATTAAATCTGTCTTTAAAAATAAGGCGTTGAGTTTTGTTTTCTAAAATAAACTTATCGGAGAAGGGAACCGAAGTGAAAATAAATCCATAATTGCGTTGCAGTTGTCCCAATTCGATATATCCTCTTTTTTTCTTAGTCTGATAATAAGAAGTTGTAGCGCAACCGGTCATAAGTAACAGTGTCGAGATAAGAAAAAGATACAAGCTTCTTTTCTTCATAAACTATTTCAAATTAAGAAAAAACTGAGCAATCTCAAAATATACCGCAATACCAATTACATCAATAATTGTAGTAATCAGTGGACCAGACATAAAGGCAGGATCTAGTTTTAGTCGTTTAAATATCAAAGGCAACACTGCCCCAATCGTGGTAGCTAAAAAAACTGTAAGCCCAATAGAAATTCCTACACTTAGACTCAACAACCAGTTCCCTTTCTGCAGGAAAGCGCGAATTAGCCCGAATATAGCTAGAATCAAGCCGATAAATATACCTACGGCTGCCTCTCTAAAAACCACCCGAAAAAAATCTTTAAACCGCAATTCTCCTGTAGCTAGAGAACGAATAATAATAGTAGCTGATTGGGTTCCCGCGTTACCACCTGTATCCACCAGAATAGGAAGAAAAAAAGTAAGGGCTACTAATTTCTGAATTGCGCTTTCGTAATTCTGGAGCACAAAACCTGACAATGACTCAGCGGCAAGAAGAATAACCAGCCAGAAACTTCTTTTCCAGATGACTTCAAAGAAATTTGCTTCAATATAGGATTTCTCTACTGGCACCACTGCAGCAATCTTTTCAAAGTCTTCCGTAGCCTCTTCCTCTAAAACATCAACAAAATCATCAAAGGTTACAATTCCCAAAAGTATATCTTCTTTATCTACCACCGGCAAAGCTAAGAGATCATAACGTTTGAATATTTTTGCTGCCTCTTCCCGGTCAGTATAAGCATTCACTTTAATTACATCCGTATTCATTATTTCGCCAATACGCTTTTGCGGCGAAGATAAAACTATAGACTTCAGGGGCACTATTCCGATAAGCCTCTTTTGGCTATCTAAAACATAACAATAATAAATAGTTTCTTTATCTATACCTACCTGTCTAATATGCTCCAGGGCTTCTTTAACGC
>JAGGSQ010000058.1 GCA_021159015.1 Candidatus Omnitrophota bacterium
TGCCGCTATTTTAAAGGCAGAAAATTAAGAAAAATATTTCTGAGCTTAGAAAGTGTTGACGAAAACTGCCGGCTTCTAGCAAAGATAAATAAGGTTTCTTTATGGGAAAGAGACGAAATAAACTTTCTGATGAAAATATATAATCAACCGCCTATTATATGAAAAAAATAGTGGTTATATCTGATACCCATATTCCTACTATAGCTTCAGCTTTGCCACCACGGATAATGGAAATGCTTAAAGATTGTGACTTATGTATCCATGCGGGTGACTACGTAGATAAGAAAGTAATAGATACTATAAATACTTATACAAAGCTTGAGGGAGTATGTGGCAATATGGACTCAGAAGAAGTTAAAAATATGCTGCCCGAAAAGAAAATAATCAAGATTGATAAAGTAGCTATAGGCATAACTCATGGGAGTGGCTCTTATTTTAACATTTTAGAAAGAATCAAGAAGCAGTTTTCCTCTTCTAAGATAGATATATGTATATTCGGTCATACTCATAAGCCTCTAAATAAGAAAGAAGGGAAGATAATATTCTTTAATCCCGGTTCACCCACAGATAGAATATTTACTCCTTATAACAGCTTTGGGATTATAAACATCGAAGGAGATAAAATAGAAGCGGAGGTGATAAAACTTGGATAATCTATGGGCCCCCTGGAGAACAAAGTATATACTAGGCAACAAAAAAGAAAAGAAATGCTTATTCTGCAATATGGTAAGAAATAAAAAAAGAAATGCTTACGTAGTGCTCAAAACCAAAGAGGTATTTTCTCTTCTCAACATATATCCATACAACAACGGACACATAATGGTAGTTCCTAAACGGCATATAGACTCAATAGAAAGGATAAGTCCTTCTGAGTGGCAGCAGATGCACTTTCATATTAGAGCGATAACATCGGCTCTCAGAAAAATTCTAAAGCCAGATGGTTTCAATATAGGAATTAACATAGGGAAAGTAGCAGGTGCCGGTGTAGATAAACATCTACATATTCATATAGTTCCGCGTTGGGAAGGAGATACCAACTTTATGCCTGTCATATCCCAGACAAAAGTAATATCGCAGAGTTTAAAAGAACTCTACAAATCTTTAAGAGCAGCTATAGAAAAAGAGAAATGAATCTGCCTTCTTATGCAACCAAAGAGGAATATTCCCGGGGAAGGAGATATCCCGAAAAGGGGCATCCCTATCGAAGTCTTTACCAACGAGACCGTGACAGAATAATTCATTCCGCAGCCTTTAGACGCTTAGAATACAAGACGCAGGTGTTCTTATTCAGAGAAGGAGATTACTATCGTACCCGTCTAACCCATACCTTAGAAGTCTCTCAAATAGCTCGCACTATTGCTAAAGCTTTACATCTAAATGAAAACCTGTCTGAAGCTATTGCTTTAGCGCATGACATCGGCCATACTCCTTTTGGCCATGCAGGAGAAAGTGCTCTAAACGAATTATTAAAAGAGGAGGGAGGATTCAACCATAATCTACAAGGCTTAAGAACAGTAGATTTGTTGGAAAAAAGGTATCCAGAATTTGAAGGTTTAAATCTCTCCTGGGAAGTAAGAGAAGGAATAGCTAAACACTCAACCCGTTACGACAATCCCCCCAGTCTTGAAGACTTTCCTGATTTAGCTGTTAAAGAACAACCCACCTTAGAAACACAAGCGGTAGATATAGCCGACGAAATAGCCTATGATAATCATGATTTAGACGACGGACTAAAATTTGGCCTTATCAAGATAGAGAATTTAAGAACAATTGAATTGTGGAGAATTATAGAAAAGGAAGTCAGAAAAAAATATAGCAACCTTAATGAAGAATTAGAGAGATTTCTTATGATAAGGTCATTCATAAATAAACAAGTCACAGACTTAATAAAAAATACTCGGCTCAGCTTGAAGAAAAATGGCATAAAAACATGGGAAGATGTCAAAAACCATCCTACGAGATTGGTAAGTTTCAGTCCAGAAATGAATCTCTTAAGAAAACCGATGCGCCAGTTTCTCTACAATAACCTTTATTATCACTGGCGTGTACTTCGCATGACAGAAAAAGCCAAGAGAATTGTAAAAAGTATTTTCGAAGTCTATCTGCAGAATCCGCAACAACTTCCACCTTCCGTTATAGAAAAAAGGACTGAGGAAAGTCTTAAAAGGAAAATTGCTGATTATATAGCAGGAATGACAGACAGATTTGCAATGGAAGAGTATAAGAAAATGTTTGATCCTTATGAAAGAGTATAAGAAATTTCTCACGGCCCTTCATACTGTATATCGTACTGCTAATTCAACTTTAAATACTCAAGATTTTGTCAAAGGACTGCTCAAAATACTGCAGACCGCTTTCTCCACATCAAACTGTTCTATTTCATATTACCACTCTAATTCTCCCTCTTTATATTACAAAGTGACATTTGTTAAAAATAAATATTTTACTCGCCAGGGAAAGATAACCATACTTCAGAAGGAAGAAAAAGACGCATGGGAAAAAGAAAAAACGATATATTCTAAATACAAAATAGTCATACCTCTAATCTTTATTGACAACATGGGAGTCTTAACTATAAAAAGAAGAAGGAAAGACAGACTGTTTAGAGAATCAGAAAAGAAATTGGTATCAATAATTGGGGAGGAAGTAGCCGTGGTGCTGAGAAATTTCCAACTTTATGAAGAAAACCGCAAAACAATCGTAGCAAGCATAAGAACAATAACTAAAATGTTACGTAATTATACACCTACCAGCCGTATTCATGTAGAATATCTTTATAAAATAATAAAAGAATTGGGGATATCTCTCAACCTTACTGAAAGCCAGTCCACTTCTTTGCGTTATGCTTTCTTACTTCATGACACAGGTAAAATAGAGGTACCACAAAGAATACTTTCTAAACATGCCCCCCTTACTAAAGAAGAGCGAGAAGCAATAAAGAAACACCCTAAAGAAGGTGCAAAACTGCTGAAGGACTTCAGCATTCTTAGACCAGTCATTCCTATCATTCTTTATCATCATGAAAGATATGATGGAAAAGGATATCCTTCAGGCCTAAAGAAGAAACATATTCCTTTTGAGGCAAGAATAATGTCCATAGTAGACGCTTTTGACGCTATGTTTTTCGGGCGTCACTATAAAAAAAGAATGAGCTTAGAAAATATTATAAAAGAATTAGAGACACAAAAAGGGAAACAATTTGATCCCGAGATAGTAGAGAAATTTATATCTATATTAAAAAAGAGAGAGATTAAAGAATATCTGGAGAGCATACGCCGAAAAAACATGGAGGATAAGCAAATAACTTTCTTCCCTCATAAACAGCGAGATGAAAGAGTTATAAAAATAAGCATTGATAAATTTCTTCTAGGTGCTATATTTCTGATATTAGCAGGAGTAGCTATATTCTATACAGGCATAAAAACAGGAGAGAAAAGAGTAAAGAAAGGGGCTTCTTCGCCCTTAAATAATACAATTACAAATAATAAAGAAGAAAGAACCCCAATAAATCAGGACCAAAAAATAAAAGTTCAAAAAAAGGAAGAGAATATATCAATTCCGAATAAAAAAGAATCCTTCTTTACGGTTCAACTAGCTACCTATGCAGTAAAAAATGAAGCGATAGCAAACAAAAATATGGATATATTGAAAAAAAAAGGAATAAGGGCTTTCAAAATTAAAAAGGGTGATTATATTATTTTATGCGCGGGTAAATTTAAAAATCGTCACGATGCATATAAAAAGTTTACAATTCTTAAGAAAGATTATCATGATTGTTTTATCAAGGAGGTGGAAAAATGAGTATGCATTCTTCTTTAAAAAGAGGAGACAAGCTGAAGGGATCAAGGTCAGTCTTAACAAAAAGAGAGAGAATAAAATGGTTAATGAATAAAAAGAGATGGGATGATTCTTCTTCTGTATATGGGCTACCCAAAATAAAAATAATCAAGTTGAAACTTGCTAAAAAGTCAAAGAAAGCGGAAGAGAAAACAGGTGAAGAACAACAACAAAAGGCTGAGAAAAAGTCTAACCTGTAAATGTTACCGTCCAGAAAAATTATCTTTGCCTCTCTAATATTCCTGGCAGGAAAGGCTTGCTATACAGTCTATGCTAAAGATACCACTCATTGCATCAGAACTACAAAACCAGTAAATATCAGGGAGGATTCCACCGTCAGCTCGCCTGTCCTGACTCAAACAAAAAAGGGAGAAATCTTAAGAGCCGTAAACGAAAAATATGGGTGGTATAAAGTCATTCTGCCTAAACACTTCAAAGCTTTTGTATACGCATCTTTAACTACTATAACTTCTGATGGCTATTTAACGCCAGCTGTAGACAAACTCAACATACGCATGGCTCCTCAGAAGAATTCTCCTGTAATTGGCACAATAGCCAGGGGAGAAAAAGTAAAATATATCAAAAAAAGGGGGGGATGGTATGAAATTTATCCCTATCCTTTTGCTTATGGATGGATTATAAAAATACATACACAAACTCTGACTGATGATAATCTTTGTTCGGAGGTTATTTCTCAGAACTCTTCAAGAATAACTAAAATAAAAAAAGAAGGAAACCATACTGAGCCGATAAATTCTAGTTTTATCGGAGAGGGGATTCTAGAGAAGGCTGATATTCCCAATTGCCCTGCTAACTATATGATAAAAAGTAATCATAGCCATATTCTATTGGAAACAAAAGGCATTAGCAATATAGACCAATTTCTAGAAAAAAGAGTGAAAATATGGGGAAAAGTTAAGAAATCTCCTTGTATCTATGTAGAAACAAACTATATAGAAGTAGAGAAATGAATATGATATTTGTAATATTACTTTTTTTCTCTGTAGTGCTCCACGAAGTAGCACATGGATATACAGCTTATAAATTGGGGGACAAGACAGCAAAAGAATTAGGCAGATTAACATTTAATCCTTTGCCGCATATAGACATTCTTGGTACAATAGTGCTACCTGCATTTCTTATAATTACTTCTGCCCCTGTAATATTAGCGTGGGCAAAACCAGTACCAGTCAATCCTTACAACTTCAAAAGACCACGGCGCGATATGTTATGGGTAGCTTTAGCGGGACCTCTGTCTAATCTAGCGTTAGCCGTAATCGTATCAATCCTCTTAAAACTCAATATTTTTCCTTCCTTCCATCACATTCTTGTTGCTTTGGGATTTCTCAATATAATTCTAGCTATTTTCAATCTTCTACCCATACCTCCTTTAGATGGCTCTAGAATTGCCGCCGGAATAATGCCTCATCGCTGGTCATATAAATATATGCAGATAGAACCTTTTGGTTTCATTATTATATTTACGCTTTTATTTTTTGGTTTTTTTAAAGTGATCTTCAATATAGCAGGAATAATATCATATGCACTGGGTATAAAGATCCTATGAAACAAATAAATGTAAAACCGAAAGCCAATTCTTACACTATTTATATAGGAAGCAAAATTAACATTGTAAATATAATCCAGAAGATAAACAGAGAACTGTCTCTGGGCAATAAAGCGATATTGATAACAAATTTTACTCTTCGCCACCTTCATAGAGATGCCCTCAATAAGCTTGCCGTCCTGAGGCCAGAAGTTATAGCCCTTCCTGACTCAGAAAGAATAAAGTCATTTAGATACTGCATGAAATTAATAAAAGTTATATCAAAATTCGATTATAAGAATAAGATATTTCTAATAGGGTGGGGTGGAGGAGTGATTGGCGACTTAACAGGATTCACAGCTGCTATTTACAGAAGAGGAATCTCTTATATCCAGGTACCTACCACTCTTCTGGCTCAAGTAGATGCTTCTATTGGAGGAAAGACAGCGGTCGATATAGAAAAAGGTAAGAATCTCGTAGGTACATTCTGGCAGCCTCGCAGTGTTATTATAGATACTACTTTCTTGAACACACTTCCCGTCCATCAGATCAAAGAAGGCCTCTCGGAAGTATTAAAATACGCCCTTATATCCCAAAAAAGCCTTTTGAGATATCTAGAAACTAATCACGCCAAGGTATTTGCCAAAAGTACAAAGACAATGGAAAAAATAGTATACGAATGCGCCAGGATAAAAGCTGGTATCGTAACGAAAGACGAAAAAGAAGACTTGGGCATTCGTACTATCTTAAATTTCGGCCATACTTTTGCTCATGCTATCGAAGCCGCATCTTCATATAAAATAAGCCACGGAAAAGCAGTAGCGTTAGGAATAATTGCTGCTCTGAGACTCTCAGAATTAGAGACCGGTCTAAACCCTGAAATTACAAAACGTATACAAGCTCTTATGGAGAAACTAAAACTTCCTTTGCGGTTAAAAAGAGACAGAAAATTCTGGAAAAGAGTAGAAAAACATATGAGATTTGACAAGAAGTTTATCCACAATACCACTCGCTTCGTATTACTTGAAGCTTTAGAAAAACCAGTGATAAAAGAAAAAATAAGCATTTCTGCTATAAGAAGAAGTCTTGAGTTTATAAAACCTTAGTTTTTTATACCTCTAAGAGTTCTTATCTCTCTTTTAAGAACTATATTGACTAAAAAATAGAGGTGTGTTATACTTACATTCTATGATAAAAGTAAAAGAAAGAAGACAAAAAAGGCGGGTATGGACTGCTTTTCCTGTTTATTGTAAAACCAAAATGCAGAAAGGCTTTTTTGCTATTTCTAAAGACCTAAGTGAAACAGGCGCATGCGTTATGAGTAACCATCTTCTTCCTTTAAATAGATATTTTAACATAGAAATCAATCTAATTGATTCGTGTATCCGGTTAAAAGCAAAAGCCATATGGCGTAAAGAGGTAGGTGGAGAAGTTAAAGATTTTGGAATAAAATTCACCTCTTCTGACAAAGAGAGAAAAATCATTGCAAGTTTTGTCTCTGCTTTAGATAACTAGCGAAGGAGGAAAAATTACTATGGCTAAGATGGAAGAAAAACGTAAAAATTGTGCCAATTGCAATAAATCTCTTAAAAGAATCACCTGGTATTACCGTAACGGAAATTACTTCTGCAACAAGAACTGTTTTAAAAGCTTTCTGAAGAAACAAAGCCCCACTTCTTAATTAATGCAAGAACGCCGTAAACATCCCCGTATTCCTAAAAATCTCCCTATAAAGTTATTGTCAAAAGACTCCTCTTTGATTGTCACCAAAACAAAAAACATAAGTTTAAGTGGAGCATACTGCCATACTTCTAGCTATCTTTCTCCTATGACTATATTAGACATTACTATGCTTCTCCATACCCAAAAGAGCAATACCAACAATTCTTCTCAGCAGGCAGTAAAAGTACATTGTCGGGGTGTAGTAGTCAGAAGTGAAAAAATAAGAGACAACAATTATGCTATAGCTATTTTTTTCAATGAAATCGCTAAGAAGGAAAAAGAGAAGCTGGAGAAATTCATTGAACAGCATAAGCAGGTGAGATAAATCTTAGGTATAATAATAAACCTGCCGTTCTTTATCCTATGTTAAATTCAATCTACCCCCAAAAAGTTAAACTCTTTTGTGGCTTAATTTTCCGAAGCGAAGAGCATCTTAAGAAAGCCAAGCATGCTTTGGAGAAAAGATTCGGAGATATTGACTCCCAAAGCCAGATTATAAAATTCAATTATACAGATTATTACGAAAAAGAAATGGGGAAAGGGCTCAAGCGTCAATTCGTGTCTTTCCGCCCCTTAATCAACCCGGAATCGCTCACAAAAGCTAAACTATATACCCTTAAGATAGAAAAAAAAATGTCTAGAAATAAACAGCGTCTTATTAATATAGATCCCGGCTATCTGAATGAAGCAAAAGTAGTGCTAGCCAGTACTAAAGATTTCTCCCACCGTATCTACCTTAAACATGGGATATTTGCCGAAATCACACTCATATACCACAAAAAAACCTTTCAAGTTCTCTCCTGGACTTTCCCCGATTATAGAACACCGGAATACCACAAGATATTTTATCAAATAAGAGATGCATATCGCCAGCAAATAAAAAGTTACCCTAAGAAACAATGACCGCTCTTATCCGGACTTTAGATAAATATACAGAAAAATGCACACTTTGCCCCCGCAAATGCTCAATAAATCGCAAAAGAGGAGAGAAAGGGTACTGTCAAGCTGGTTACTTACCCATAGTATACACTTATTTTCTCCACAAAGGGGAAGAGCCGCTAATCAGCGCCGGCAGAGGAAGCGGCACTATATTTTTCTCCGGCTGCAGTCTAAGATGCATTTATTGCCAGAACTATAAATTTTCTCACTTTATTAAGGGAGAAAGGATAACGGAAGAAAAACTAGCAGAAATTATGCTCGAATTACAAGAAAAAGGTGCCTCTAATATAAACCTCGTAACTCCTACCCATTTTCTTTCTCCTATTGCCAAAGCTATTATTTTAGCGCGCCGGCAAGGTTTGAATATTCCTATAGTGTACAATACCTCTGGCTACGAAAGGGTAGAGATAATAAAGCTTATTAACCCCTTAATAGACGTATATTTGAGCGATTTTCGCTATATTTCTTCTCCTTTAGCCCAACGTTATTCCCAGGCCCCTAATTACCCTCAAATTGCCAAAAAAGCCATATTAGAGATGGTGAGAGCAAAGAAGATAAAAATGAACTCGTCAAAAACAAAAAAAGTGTTAGAACAAGGTGTAATTATAAGGATCCTGGTTTTGCCTAACTATGTTAACGAAGCAATAGAAATATTGCGATGGCTGAATGAAAAAAAAGTCTTAGAAAAAGTCTATTTAAGCCTTATGTCTCAATATCAGCCTTATTTCCTCGCCAAGAAAGACCCCCGGCTTAAGCGGCCGCTTATGCCGGAAGAATACCAGAAAGTAGTAAGTTTCGCCTCTTCTTTAGGAATAACTAAAGGATGGACCCAGGAAGAACCCCAGGAAAGACTGGCAGGCATATATTTTAAACCTCACTAACTCTGCTATAAGATTATAAAAAATAGGGCTTGTTTAAAAAAGAGAGAAGAAAAAGACACTAAAAGTAAAAATAAGTAAGCTCATACTCCTTAATTCACAGCTTATTAATATTTTTGCGTAATTTACTGTTATACATATGGTTATGTCAAATTCTTATATATATTGTAGTTTACATAATATACATTATAGTAACATAGAAAGAGACCAAAATATTCTTATCTCTTTTTCTAAATCCAGTATATAAGGTTAGAAATTAAGGCTCCTTAAGAGGAAAATAAGACTTCTACTGAACTATTTTCTTTAGACCTCTATTATCTTTTACGTTTCTT
>JAGGSQ010000020.1 GCA_021159015.1 Candidatus Omnitrophota bacterium
CAGCCAGAGAGACTTTTATGCCTTTGCGGGAAAGAAATTCAACCTCTTTTTTCAAACCTAATATGTTTTGTCCGGGATATCCTAAAAGGAGATAAACGCTAAATTCGCCGGGCTTAAATCCCGCTTTGTGCATTAATTTTATGGTTTTTCCTAAATCATGGAAGTTTACCTTATTCCCCCACTCTTGTTGGTATCTTTTGTTAAGAGTTTCTAATCCAAAATGAGGATTGATAAAATTACATTTTTTTAAGAGCCTGGCTATATCCAGGTTAAGAAATTTCATGTGTAAAGCATTGGGGGTATGAAAACGCACTTTTAGATTTTTTTTATTTATGAGACGAAGAAGATTCTCTGCTTCTGAGGGCGGATAAAGAAGGGCATCGTCGTAAAAGACAAAGTCGACGATTCCTCTGCGGTAGTAGTAAGTTATAAAATCAACTATTGTTTTACTCTCAATCCGGAAGAATTCTTTAAAGAGAATATGGGAGGCACAAAAGCTGCATCTAAAAGGACACCCCCAGGAGGTACGTAATACTACGTAAGAAAGGCGGGGGTAAAAAAACTCATACTGAGGTAAGGTAGAGAAAAATTCCAGCTCTTCAAATTTTGCCCCCAGCCCCATCAAGAATTTACCTAGTTTATCATTTTCTACATAGAAATCAGCGGGAATGTTGTTCTGGGCATGCCGCAGGCAAAGATTGATATAATTTCCTCCTACGGCTATTTTACTATAAGGATGCAGTTTTCTTACCAGGTGGACAGTTTCTTTTACTGCAAGGTACCAGTAAGTCATAGATGAAGTAATAAAGGCAATTTGAGGTTTTGTGTTTTTTAATCTTTCTTCTAACTCCTGTATACTTAAACCGTAATGTTTAAAACGACGGGGTATATTTTTTACCACTGTCGGCTTAGGGAATGGCTGGCTAAAAAAACGGCCGCGACCGAACTTGTCTATTTTCGTTTTTTTCTCAAGGCAATCGACAAAATCAATCTCGAAACCTTGTTTTTTCAAATAAGTGAGTAGCACTAAGAAGCCGTAAGGCTTTAGCCAGAAATCATAAGCAGCAAAATCAATTATGGGTGGGTTTATGGCGAGAATCTTCATGGTAACACATTTTTTATATTTTATTTTATAATTCTGGTATAATAAACAAAAAAATGAAAAGAGAAATTTTCTTGCGAATTACTGATTTTGTCCAATCCCGGAGGTTGCTGGAAAAAAGAGACAGATTACTAATTGGCGTCTCGGGCGGTCCTGACTCCGTATTTCTTCTTTATTATTTGTCCAGTCTTCGTTCTTCCTACAAGCTAAATCTTCTTGTAGCACATTTCAATCATGCCCTGAGGCCTGAGGCAGATGAGGAGGAGGGCTTTGTTAAAAAATTAAGCCAGAGGCTGGGGCTACATTTTGTCAGCGAAAAAAGAAATGTGGCTAAGCTGTATCAGGGAGATTCCTGGGAGAATATAGCACGGAAGTTGCGCTTTGATTTTTTTCTTAAACTCTGTCGTCACTACCGGATAAAAAAAATAGCTCTGGCACATCACAAGGATGATTTAGTGGAGACGGTTCTGCTTAATCTTATTAGAGGCACGGGACTGTTGGGTTTACGTGGTATTATGCCTCTTTCTCCTTACCAAAAGATAGCTATTATTCGTCCTTTGCTTTTTCTTGAGAAGAAAGAAATACTAAGTTATCTTAAAAGGAACGAAATAAAATTCAGGCTGGACAGCAGTAACCAGGAAGAGAAATTCTTAAGGAATAAAATTCGTCTTAAGCTTCTGCCCTTATTGCGGCAATATAATCCTGCGATTAAAGACAATCTCTATCATCTAGCGCGTATTGTCAGCGCTGATTATGATTTTCTGGTTTCTCAAGCAGAAAAAGCGGCTGTTTCCCTGCAAATGCCAGCTCCGGGAGGATTACGTTTAAAATTAGAAGGCCTGACAAAACTACCGCCGGCTTTACTTTTTCTTGTCTTAAGACTTTCTATAGAAAAGGTTAAAGGCCACCTGCGGCGGCTGGAGTTACGCCATCTTGAAAAAATAAAAGATTTGATATTTAATTCTAGTTCTGCTACAGTGCTGGATATTCCCGGTCTAAAAATTATAAAGGAAGAGAAAGCTCTCTATTTAAAATATTTATCTTCCTCTCTTTAGCTTAAAGCTTGATTTTAGTTATTAATAAGCTATAATGAGGCTATGAAAAAACCTAATTCACGCCGCAAAAAGGATGATAATTATAAGATATTTCGTCAGATTTTAGTATGGCTGCTTATCTTTATTGTCATTATTAATCTTTCTTCTTTGTTTTCTGCCCTTCAGGACCGCCAGAAACTTACCTATTCTCAATTTTACAATATGTTGAAGTCAAATCCGCAAAACGGCGCCATAGTTTATGTTAAGAAAATAGACAATCTTATTGAAGGAAAGATAAGAGAGGGCAAAGAGGAAAAGGTTTTCTATGTGTATGTACCTGAGAATGATAAAGAATTGATAGAGTTACTTAAGAGGAATGTCCAGAATTTCGAAATTGAACCACCTAAGACTATGCTTATGACCTTTATTTACTATTTTGCTCCTACGCTTATTTTTATTCTTTTTTTGTGGTTTTTTGCCTCTCGCGGCTCGAAACAAATGGGAGGAAGTATTTGGTCCTTTGGCAAAGTAAAGGCTAAACTTACTTCGGTAGACAAGAAAAAAGTCACTTTTGAAGATGTAGCCGGTGTAGATGAAGCAAAGGAAGAGCTGGAGGAAGTAATAGAATTTCTTAAGGATCCTAATCGCTTCCGCAGGTTGGGAGGTAAAATTCCTAAAGGGGTTCTGTTAGTCGGTCCTCCGGGGTGCGGAAAAACTCTTCTCGCTAAAGCGGTGGCCGGTGAAGCAGGAGTGCCTTTTTATAGTATTAGCGGTTCAGACTTTGTGGAACTTTTTGTGGGAGTTGGTGCTTCGCGGGTAAGAGATCTTTTTGAGCAGGCAAGAAAGGCTTCTCGTATATCGGGTAAAGGATGTATTGTTTTTATTGACGAGATAGACGCAGTAGGTCGGCAGAGGTTCGCCGGTATTGGCGGCGGCCATGACGAACGGGAGCAGACCCTTAATCAGCTTTTAGTAGAGATGGACGGTTTTGGCTCTGCTGAGAATATAATTATTATGGCTGCTACTAACAGGCCGGATGTTTTAGACCCTGCTCTCTTACGTCCAGGCAGATTTGACCGCCATATTGTAGTTGACCGACCGGATATAAAGGGAAGAGAAGAAATTTTAAAAGTACATATACGAGCCATAAAACTTTCTTCTAAAGTAGACCTTAGTTCCATTGCGCGTCAGACATCAGGGTTTTCCGGGGCTGATTTGGCGAATCTCTGTAATGAAGCGGCCCTTTTGGCAGCGCGGCGCAACAAACAGGAAGTAGGTATGGAAGAAATGGAAGAGTCAATTGAAAGAGTAATGGCTGGTCCCCAGCGCAAAAGCCGCGTGATTCCTGAGAAGGAAAGAAAGACTGTAGCCATTCATGAGTCAGGGCATGCTTTATTGTCAGTACTCCTGCCGGAAGTGGATCCTCTACATAAAGTTTCTATTATTCCGCGGGGGGTTGGGGCACTAGGTTATACTATGCAGCTTCCCTTAGAGGACCGCTATATCATCAGCCAGAAGGAGTTATTAGCAAGAATTTGTGTACTTTTAGGAGGAAGAGCAGCGGAATGGATACTTTTAGGCGATGTAACTAGTGGTGCGGCTAATGATTTGGAGGTAGCTACTTCTATCGCCCGGCGTATGGTTACAGAATTTGGCATGAGCCATCGCTTAGGTAATGTAACCTTAGGACACAGGGAAGGGCCGGTTTTTCTCGGAAAGGATCTTATTGAACGTAAGGATTATAGCGAAGAGACATCGCGGCTTATCGATGAGGAAATTAGAAAGATTGTAGACGATTCTTATAATAAAGCCGTAGGAATCCTTAGGGAAAATCTTTCCCGGCTTAAGAGCCTAGCAGAGGCTTTGTTAGAAAGAGAAATCCTTACCGCAGAGGAAGTAAAGCGTATTGTTGGTATAGAGAAAGATAGAGGCGAAAGCAATGGGAAGGGAGAAGATGCTTCCTCTCAAAGTCTGAATAGAGAAAGCCTTTCCTTTAAGAAAGATGCAAATTCGGATACTTAATCAGGTGTATCTTCCAAAGTTATATAATTTTTTTAGCGAGATAGGAGTAGACAGAAAGGCTTTTTCTATTATGGCAGCTAAAGCGCGTGGCTACTTAGTATATTTAGATGATCTTCCTTCCGTTTATGCTAATATCTTGAAGCAGGAATTTCTTTCTGCAGGAGCAGATGTTGCCTTGCCGCGGGATGCTTTAGTGTCCCAAAGACATCTGCGGGGAATAATTATAGCTAATCTTTCACAGATAAACAGGGTGCTGTCTAAATTAAAAAGACAGCCTTCCTTTCTAAGACAACTAGCCGAAGCCCTGCGAGAAGCTATTTTTAATTATAATTACTCAAGTTATCGTTGGCGGGTGCGGAAGAGGATAATTAATATCAAACAGCCTTTGCTTATGGGAGTAATAAATGTGACGCCGGATTCTTTTAGCGGCGATGGGTTATTAAGTAAAGGCAGAAACCTGGAACAAGAGGTGAAGAATAAAGTAGCGGAATTTGTTAAGGCGGGAGTAAAGATTATTGATGTAGGAGGAGAATCCTCGCGGCCTGGTGCCAGACCAGTTTCGACTTCCGAAGAGATAAAGCGAATTATGCCAGTTATAAAAGTTATCAAAAAGCATTTTCCTCGCGTTCTAATATCCCTCGATACTTACAAAGTCGAGGTAGCGCAAAGGGGCATTGAAGCAGGAGCTAGTATCATTAATGACATAAGTGGTTTGCGCCATAAGGAGATGAGGGAGGTAATATTGCGTTATAAAGTAGGAGCAGTTATTATGCATATGAAAGGCAAGCCTTCTAACATGCAACGAGATCCTTTCTATAAAGATGTAGTAAGCGAGATATATGATTTTTTTTCTCAGGCCGTAAAAAAGTGTGAATTAGAGGGTATTTCTAAAGAACAGTTAGTGCTCGATCCCGGCATAGGTTTCGGAAAGAGACTGGAAGATAATTTAGAAATCATACGGCGTTTAGGTGAATTTAAAACTTTGGGCCTTCCCCTTATGTTAGGTACTTCTCGTAAATCATTTATAGGCACACTCACGCGGCGGCCGGTAGAGGGGAGACTCGCTGGTACTATTGCTAGCTGTGTTCTGGGAGTGATTAAGGGGGCAAAAATATTGCGTATACATGACGCACGAGAAATAAGAGATGCTGTTCTGATTACTAAGAGTATAAATGAAAATTGACTATGAGTACCACATTCTATAACTCTTCCTTGCTTTTTACTTCGCATTGGCGGATGATTTCCGAGATCCTGATTCTTTGGTTCGTATTCTATCGTATAATGCTATTTTTAAAAGATACAAAAGCCGTATATCTTTTGCGAGGTATAGTAATTTTAATCATTGCTTTCTTTGTATTTCAAAAAATAGGATTTGACACTCTGAACTGGATTCTAGCCAAAATTTTTGCTATATCTGTTATTGCCTTGACCATAATCTTTCAGCCGGAGTTGCGGCAAGGGTTGGTCCGCCTGGGGCAACAGCAGCTTTTTTATACAGGCTTTCGCGAAGCAGAAGCAGAAGCCTTGATAAAAGAAGTTTGTACGGCAGTAGATATTCTGGCTCAGGCGAAAATAGGCGCTTTGATAGCTATCCAAAGGGAGATTGGTTTGAAAAATTATATTGAGAGCGGTATACGCTTGGATGCTAATATATCTTCTGAGATAATACGTTCTATTTTTGTCAAAGACTCTCCTCTGCATGATGGAGGAGTAATTATTGCGGGAGAGAAAATAGTAGCCGCTACTTGCCTTTTTCCTCTTTCCGATAACGCTAATTTGGACCGCGCCTTAGGGATGCGTCATCGAGCCGGGATTGGTCTGTCGGAAGAGACAGATGCGGTGGTCATTATAGTCTCGGAAGAAAGAGGTGTAATTTCTCTTGCTGTAGGAGGCCGGCTCACTTCTCGTCTGAGTAAGAATGATTTAGCCATTATTTTGAAAGGGTTGATAAAACGGAGAAAAAAGAAATGAGAAAGTTTAGATTTATCTTTGCTAATTTCTGGCTAAAAGTCATCTCCTTGTTTATGGCTATTGTTGCGTGGTTTTATGTAAACGGTGAGATAGTCAAGCTCATCAAACCTTAAAGATGAAGAAGAAAATAAGACTGGGCGTAAATATTGACCATGTAGCTACGTTGCGCCAGGCAAGAAAAATTGTAGATTATCCTCGTCCCGATATAGCAGCAGTTATAGCAGAAGAGGCAGGTGCTGATTCTATCGTGGCTCATTTAAGGAAAGACCGGCGTCATATTAAGGAGAAAGATTTACTCCTTATTAAGCAGTCTATAAAAGTTCCTTTAAACCTTGAGATGTCCACGGATAGAGAAATAGTAAGTATAGTATGTAAGCTTCAGCCTTACAAAGCTACTCTGGTTCCCGAACGGCGAGAGGAAATTACTACGGAAGGAGGATTGGATATCGTAAGATATCAAAATAAAATCTCTCAGGTAGTAGCACGTCTTAAAAGAGAGGGAATAAGAATTAGCTTATTTTTGGATCCGGAAATTAAACAGATACGTTTGGCGAAAAAACTGGAAGTTGAAGAGATAGAAATACATACCGGCAGGTACGCCAATGCTCGCACCTCTTCTCAGATTAAGAGGGAGCGCGAAAGGATAGAGAGAGTGGCAAAATTTGCTCATGCTCAGGGTTTTTCTGTGGCCGCTGGGCACGGACTTAATTATCATAATGTAAAAGAAATCGCTGAGGTTTCTTTTATAGAAGAGTTAAATATCGGTCATAGTATAATTTCTCAGGCTATATTTATAGGGCTAAAAGAGGCAGTTAGACTGATGCTTAAGTTAATCTCGCCGTAATGATTGTGGGGATAGGAGTAGATATAGTCAAAGTAAGTAAAATGGAGGAGGCTGTGCTTAAGGGGGGAGAAAGCTTCCTCAAGAGAGTATTTAATGATTGTGAAATATCTCATCTGGCTAAAGGAGCTATTTATTTTCAGCGTTTAGCAGCCCGCTTTGCCGCTAAAGAAGCAGTGATAAAATCTTTGGGAAAAACAGCCAGTCTTTCCTTGCGTGACATTGTTGTGATTAATTTAGAAAGCGGCATGCCGGTTTGCCGCTTGAGCCTTCCCAAATATAGAGATTTAGAAATTCTTATATCGTTGTCTCACATTGAAGATTATGCGGTTGCCACTGCGGTTGCGCAAAAGAAAGCCTGACAGCTATAAGTATACTTACGGTCATTTGTTGATAGTAGGAGGTTCTGCCGGAATGAGCGGGGCCCTCGTGCTGGCGGCGGAGGCAGCTTTGCGTTCTGGCGTAGGCTTAGTGACAGTAGCCGCAGCAGGAAAGGCAGCTGAAGTAGTTGATATGAGAGTAGTTGAAGCCATGACTTTAAAAGTAGCCGGTGGCAAAAATGATACCATTAGCAGAAAAGCAGTTCCTCAAATTAGTGATTTTATTAAGAAAAAAAGGATAAATACTGTAGTCTTAGGGAATGGCATGGGGGTTAATGCTTCTTTATTGCCGCTCTGCCGTAGCGTTATCAATACTTTTCTACCTGTAGTTATAGATGCCGATGGCTTGAATAATATATCGCAGGATATAAAAATTTTAGGAAGAAGGAATTCTCCCTTGGTTCTTACTCCTCATCAAGGAGAATTTATGCGTCTGCTTGGTAAATCTCCTCATACTAAGTTAGATGCGAGAGAAGGAAAAAAACTTGCGCAAAGCTTTGCTCTTAAGTATAATTTAATTCTTGTTTTGAAATCTCACAAAACCTTGGTTACTGATGGTAAGAGGTTCTTTGAGAATAAGAGAGGCAATCCAGGTATGGCTACGGCAGGAGTAGGAGACGTTCTTGCAGGAGTAATTGGGGCTTTTATAGCCCAGGGTTTGGATATGTTTTCTGCAGCTAAATACGGTGTCTATATTCATTCACAGGCAGCAGATCTGGCGGCTAAAGAGAAAGGAGAACTTTCCTTAATCGCTTCGGACATAATTGACTATTTGCCTTTGGCTATAAAGTCTGGAAGTTAGTACGCCGACGTAGCTCAATTAGGCAGAGCACCTCACTTGTAATGAGGGGGTTGGAGGTTCAATTCCTCTCGTCGGCTTTTGATAGGAAGTATTATAAATCGGGCAGGTACCCAAGCGGCCAACGGGGACAGACTGTAAATCTGTTGCGCTTCGCGCTTCGGAGGTTCGAATCCTCCCCTGCCCAGGTTAATTAGAATATTTCATAACCAAATTGATTTATAAAAAAGATGGGGTTAGTTAAAAAAATAAGAAGGTGGCCAAGGGGGACAGACTGTTCCACCAGAGGTTCCACCCGAGGTGGATTCGCCTCGGGCGAAGGATCCGCCTCAGGCGGAAAATCTGTTGCGCTTCGCGCTTCGGAGGTTCTCCGAAGGATCCGCCTTTGGCGGAGAATCCTCCCCTGCCC
>JAGGSQ010000005.1 GCA_021159015.1 Candidatus Omnitrophota bacterium
GCTATAAGAAAGATAATATTGCTTCTTCTACTAATGAAGTTATTGAGCACTTACGAGATATAAGTGAAAATCTGATTGAGAAAATATCGCGTTTTAAGGATAAGGTGAAAGGCCTAGGAGTGGCTATTGGCGGTTTAGTAGATAGAAAAAAGGAAATAATCTGTTGGCCGCAGGGACTGGAGAATGGTTTCTATTCTTATATCTCTATGCCCTTAAAGAGTTATTTGGAAGAGCGATTTAACATTCCCGTTTTTGTAGGCAATGATGCCAGTTTGGCTTGCCTGGCTGAATACAAATACAGTTTAGGAGTAGAAGTGCGTAATGTTCTATATATGTTTTCCGGCGTCGGATGTGGTTTGATTATTGAGAAAGAACCCTATACAGGAAGTAATGGTTTTGCCGGGGAGCTCTTTATTAACAACACTAAAAATGAGTTTACTACTTATTTAGGGGATTTTTCTTTTTTCAAACCTTGGCCAGTTGATTTAGGCTTGATTAAAAAAGCAAGAGAAATAGTGGGAGAAAAAACTACAGAGAAAATCAGTTCTTTGGAAGATGTCTGGAGTCTAGCCTATAAATACCCTTCTTTAAAAAACTTAGTTAATGAAGCAGTAAAATCATTGGGGATAAAAATAGCTTTCTTAGTAAATATTTTTAATCCTGAGGTAGTAATTATAGGGGGAGGGATGGAAAAAGGAGGGTTTGAGTTCATTGAGAAAATTTGTTTTTATATAAAGGAATATGCGTTTGAGGAAAGCAGTAAAGATTTAAAAGTTATGGCTTCTACTTTGGGAGAAAAAGCCGCAGCTATTGGTGCGGCCAGTGTTATTTTAAGAAAAGTCTTTACATTCGCATAGTATTCTGCTATAAAGTTAAGGAAAGGAGGGGGAAGGGGTATGAAAAGTAAATTAGCGCCGTTAATATTGATTATTGCTATAGTTATTAGTATTTTTTTTATTTTTCGGCTCTATTCTGAAAGGCAGTCATTAATTTCTGCCGTTCAACAACTCAATAGCGATAAAGATAGTCTTAGAGAGGAAAATACTGCTCTTAAGCGTAAGATTTCTGATTATAAAAGTCAAAACGAAAGTTTATCGTCCCGTCTCGAGGAAGTAACTCGTACTTTAAACAATCTGCAGGCAGAAAGAGACAATTTTCGTGGCCAGGTTGATAGTCTTCAGGAAGAGAATCAGAATCTCCGGCAACAGCTCAGTCAGTTAAGAAGCAGGATAAGCCAGGTGTCTTTGGGCACAGCGAAGAAAAAAATATCTACTGCCGGAGTTTCAGGTGCGGCTTCTGATAAATATTGGCAGGATGTACTCCGCGAGAGGGCTGAATTGAAGGTTAAGGTTAAGGATCTGAAAAAGAAAGTGGAGGGTTTACTGCTGAAAATAAGTAAATTGAAAGAGGAAAAATCTCAAGTGACAGTTGAGCTAAGTGGATTGAAGAAAGAGAAGGCAGATTGGCAGTCTAAACTTGATTTTAATAATCGCACCATAGACTTGCTCACTAAACAATTAATACGTGAGAGAGAAAGAAGCCGTAAAGTTCTCGAAGAGTTTGATTCTTTGCGTCGTGATAATATAAACTTGAGAAGTAGCCTTAATCTAGCAAATGCCCAAAAGGAAAAGTTGCTTGCCAGGCTTAAGGAGATAGATGATAAAAAGGATATATTGGAGGAAAAAGTAAAGAATATTGAGATGATTCTTAAGCAGAAGTCTATGGAGTTGGAATCGTTGCAGGATCAGCTTTCTTCTGCCCTCTCTTCTGCCAAGAGCACTTCAGAAGAGAAGTCGGTAGAATTGCCGCCTATTGTAGTTAGCCCGGAAGGGAGTTTTGTTTCTTCTTCTGCTTCAGAGTCTACTTCGCAGGATTGGCTTAGCAAATCTCCCTCTCTGGAAGGAAAAATTATTGCTGTAAATCAAAAAGATAAATTTGTAATAATTGACCTCGGAAAGGACGCCGGACTGAAGGTAGGAGACAGATTAGAAGTAAAGAGGGCGGGGAAAAAGATAGCTTCGTTGGCAGTTATTGAGACACGCAAGGACATTTCCGCCTGCGATATAATTGCAGGTAGTAATATAAAAGAAGGCGATCAGGCAATCCGAGTAAGGTAATCTTCTTACCTTAAAATATTTCAAAAGTTTATGCGCGTGAGGGTTGTATTATACTATCTATTGGTGTAGTAGGAAAGAAGTATACTATATATTGTGATTTTGTCTTGACAAGAGAAGGAAAAAATGGTATGATTCTTTCTGCCTTCAGAATTTTTGAAAGGGATTATGGGTTTTTCTAAGAAAGGAGTATCAGTTATGGAAGCAGAACTCTCTCCCAACGCAGCGGTAGTTTTAGAAAAAAGATACTTACAGAAGGATAAAAAAGGGAAAGTAGTAGAAACGCCTTCTCAACTGTTTGAGAGAGTAGCTAAGGCTATAGCCGAAGCTGACAGGACTTATGGCGCTACGAATAAAGAGATTGAACTTGTAGCGGAAGAATTTTATAAGATGATGGCCTCTTTGGAATTTATGCCTAATTCTCCCACCCTTATGAATGCGGGAGGAGAGTTAGGACAACTCTCTGCTTGTTTTGTTCTTCCTATAGAAGATTCTATGGAGGGAATTTTTGATTCTTTGAAATACGCTAGCCTTATTCATAAATCAGGCGGAGGGACGGGATTTTCTTTTTCCCGCTTACGCCCTAAGAACAGCATGGTAAAAACTAGCGGCGGCGTTGCCTCAGGGCCGGTAAGTTTTATGAAAGTTTTTGATGCTGCGACTCAAGCGGTCAAACAAGGAGGACGACGGCGCGGCGCTAATATGGGTATCTTGCGGGTTGATCACCCTGATATTTTGGAATTTATTTCCTGCAAAGAAAAAGAAGGCAGTATTTCTAATTTTAATATTTCGGTAGCGGTAAGTGATAAATTTATGGAGAAAGTTCTCAAGGGGGAAGATTATGATTTGATAGGTCCTCATACTAAGGAAAAGAAAGGAAAACTTAATGCTAAGAAGATTTTTGATTTGATTGCTGAATATGCGCATAAGAATGGTGAACCAGGCATAGTCTTTATTGATAAAATTAATCAACGTAATCCTGTTTTGCATCTGGGCGAAATAGAAAGTACGAATCCTTGCGGAGAACAACCCCTTCTTCCTTATGAAAGCTGTAATTTAGGGTCGATTAATCTGATAAAAATGGTAAAGAGGGTAGAAGGTAGATATAGGATAGATTGGGATAGGTTGGAGCGTACTACAAAATTGGCGGTTCATTTTTTGGATAATGTTATAGATATAAATAAATATCCCATACCTCAGATTAAAGAAAATACATTGCGAACGCGGAAAATTGGCTTGGGAGTAATGGGCTGGGCTTCTATGCTGGGATATCTAGGTATAAGTTATGACTCTGAGAAAGCCTTGGACTTGGCGAGAGAGGTAATGAGGTTTATTCGCACTAAGGCCCGCGAAGCTTCAAGTAATTTAGCTAAAAAACGGGGCGTTTTTCCTGCTTATAAAGGAAGTATCTATGAAAAAGAAGGGCTTATTTTACGTAACGCTACTCTTACCACCATTGCCCCTACGGGCACTATAAGTATTATTGCCGGTCCTACTTCTTCAGGCATTGAGCCAGTTTTTGCTTTAGTTTACTACCGCAAAGTGCTGGACGGACAGAAACTTTCAGAGATTGAACCTTCCTTCGCAGCCGTTGCTAAACAAAGAGGTTTTTATTCCGATAATCTTTTAGAAAGAATAGCTGCTAATCATGGTTCTGTTCAAGGTATAAGAGAAATTCCTGATGATGTTAAAGCTGTGTTTAAGACGGCTATGGATATTGATTATACCTGGCATATAAAGATGCAGGCGGCTTTTCAGGAGTATACTGATAATGCTGTCTCAAAAACCATTAACCTCCCTAATCAAGCTACGGTAGAGGATGTTCGTCAGGCTTATTTACTGGCTTACCGTCTTAATTGCAAAGGTATTACTGTTTACCGTGACGGCTCCCGCCAGGAGCAAGTCTTAAATGTAGGAAGAAGTGAGAAGAAAGAAAATGTTGTGAAGCAGAATGTTTTGCCTAAGCCGCGGCCGGAGGTAATCGTGGGCACTACTACTAAAATAAGTACGGGATGCGGTAATCTTTATGTAACCATAAATCAGGATGAGCAAGGGAAGTTCTTTGAAGTTTTTACTCAGATGGGAAAGGCCGGCGGTTGTGCCGCTTCCCAGCTGGAAGCAGTAGGGCGGCTTATCTCTCTGGCTCTGCGGGGAGGTATAGATGTCAGGGCAATAGTGGAGCAATTGAAAGGTATAAGATGTCCTTCGCCTTCCTGGGCGGGAGGAAAAAAGATATTTTCCTGCGCCGATGCCATTGCCAGAGTTCTAGAGAAAAGAGTTAGTGACCAGATGAATATAAACTGGAAAGGAACAAAAGAGGACAGTCACAAAAACTCAGATAGTAAAGCAGAAAAAATAGTTTTTGCTAAAAGCCGTAGTATGGTAGGCGTCTGCCCTGACTGTGGCTCAGCCCTTATTCATGAAGAAGGTTGCGTAAAATGCGGCGTGTGCGGCTACTCCCGCTGCTAGATTTTCTCTTACCACAATATAATAAATGCCGCCTCTATATAGAAGGTGGTAAAGATGGAAGAAGAGATAATTACCCTGACGATTAAGGAAGAAGGTTAGAGAAGAAGGGGTAAGGCTATAGCGCATAAATTAAGAGAGAGTTTCCTGGAGGCTCCCGGGATACACATAATAAAATCAAACAACTATATGAAGGGAAAATACACTGGTGTTAATGTCAGCCGTTTTGCAGGCATCTTAATGGAGAAAGGGAGATGGGGGTATCAAGGGAATTTTGGGAGGCTATTGAGAGAAGAGTAAATATACCCGAGGAGGCCTGAAAAACAATGCCGATGCAAAATAAGGAGAGAGCTTGTGCGTGGAGAGGTATTGTTTTTGCAGTCAGACATTTCAGAACGTGCCTGGCTTAAGGATTTGAGCAAAGTTTTATCTAATTCTTCTTATCAGTGACGATGCTGCCAACAAAATCCAGAAGGGAAGATTTGTCTTATCGGATACAACCATTGAAAATACAGAGGTCTGGGAAGAGTTTTCTACCAAAGTCCTGCCTTATACCATTTAGATAGAGGCTCAGAACTTCAAAACTATAAAATGCCAAGGTTTCGCTATAACCTTTTTACAAAAAAGATGGCATTTTTTTATGCTGCAATAGCAAAAGTTGTAAAAAACGGTTGACAAGAGCTGTCTCAAGAGATATGATATTTTTGTCTTAAAGAGGAACAAAGGCGTTCTTCTCGGAAAGAGGGGAACGTTTTTTATTTTTATATAGGGATGTCGTTTAATAGACACTATCTGGCTGTTGTTATCTAAAAGGGGGTTGTTATGAACCGTATTGCAAAATCGAATGATGCTTTGGGCATAGTTAATCGCGGTGACCCCTGCGAGTCAGGGCTGTGTACTTTATGCCGCTGTGATTGCCGTGGCAAATGTGAAACATGGCTTTCTTCTCTAAGAGGACGTAAAATGCTTTACCCGCGCGACTATAGCTTTATTACTGCAGGAAGTGCCAATGTAAATCATATTGGCGTCAGCTATAGGTCCGTAAGAATTGACGGCTATCTTTATGGGGCGAATAGCCTGCCTGAAGGCTTAACTGCCTCAGAGGACGACTGTATTTTCCCCAGGGTAAATACAGAAGGCGAGTTTGGTCAGAAAATTAAAACAAAGTTCCGTCTGCCCGTAATGACAGGGGCGTTAGGCTCTACTTTTATTGCGGCCAAATACTGGGAATCATTTGCTGTCGGTGCAGCACTTGTAGGAATTCCCATTGTTGTCGGTGAGAATGTTGTGGGAATTGATAAACAGGCAGTAATTGAAAACGGAAGGATTAAGAAGGCGCCGGAGCTGGACAGAAGGATAGATACATTTCTGCGCTACTATGACGGATACGGGGCAATTATTGTTCAGGTGAATGTAGAAGATACCCGCAATGGGGTTGCCGAATATGTAATTGAAAAATACGGAGACAAGGTCATTCTGGAATTAAAGTGGGGGCAGGGAGCAAAATGTATTGGCGGTGAAATTCAAGTAACAAGCTTAGAGTATGCCCTCTTTTTGAAAAAAAGAGGTTATGTCGTGGATCCGGACCCTGAACTTCCCGAAGTCCAAGAAGCGTTTGAAAAAGGTGCCATAAAGTCAATTGCCCGTCATAGCCGGTTGGGATACACGAGCTTATCGAGCCGCGAGAAAGTAAGAAATGCGTTTATGAAAGAAGTAAAGCGGTTAAGAAAACTCGGTTATAAAAGAATATCCCTTAAAACCGGCTCTTATGGAATGGAGGCTTTAGCAATGGCAATAAGATATGCTACAGAGGCAAAGCTGGATTTGCTTACTATTGACGGCTCAGGCGGAGGAACAGGAATGAGCCCCTGGAATATGATGGAATCCTGGGGAGTCCCCTCGTTACTGCTTCACGCAAAAGCTTATGAATACGCAAAGATACTTGCCCATAAAGGCAAAAAAGTAGTGGATATGGCTTTTGCTGGCGGTTTAGCAAGAGAAGACCATATATTTAAGGCCCTTGCTTTAGGGGCGCCTTTTACAAAACTGGTATGTATGGGAAGAGCTCTGATGATTCCTGGATTCCTTGGTTCAAATATTGAAGGAGTGCTTTATCCTGAAAGAAAAGCCAAGGTTAACGGCATGTGGGACAAACTGCCACCCTCAGTTACAGCCTTTGGAGCAACGCCGGAAGAAATTTTTGCCGGCTACTATGATGTAGAAAAGAAAGTAGGTAAAAAAGAGATGAAAAATATTCCCCTAGGTGCTATTGCCCTTTATACTCTGGCTGATAAGTTGAAAGCAGGCCTGCAGCAGCTTATGGCAGGAGCACGTAAATTTTCCCTTTCAGGAATAGAAAGAGACGATATTTATGCTGCTAACCGCCAAACTCAGAAAGAAACAGGCCTAAAATTTATCACCGAAAAGTCTGACAACATTGCAAAGAGAATACTAAGAAGCTAAACAGTTTAGCCCTGGTTTGTGGGACAAGACCTTAAAGAGGCATCTTAGCCTTCTTAAGAGATATTTCTCGCCGTTAATACTGCTAACGCCTTTTTATGTAATGCGGGAAAATTAACAAAAAGGCTTGACAGATTTTAGGATATAGTGTATATTTGACAGTAGACGGACTGGTCAGTCCGCTATAGACACAGAGGGTTAAAATGAAGCTAAAACACAGAAAGAAAGTAGAAGCGCGGATTGAGAAAAGAAAAAACCAGATATTGGATGCGGCAACTCTTATATTTTCAGAAAAAGGGTACAGCAGGGCGAATACAGATGAAATAGCAAAAAAAGCAAACTTAGGTAAAGGTACACTTTATAGATACTTTAAGAATAAAAAAGATATTTTTTTCTCTGTGGTAGATAGGGGCTTAAGCAAATTGAAAGAAAGAATCCTGAAAGAAGTTGAAAAGGCTAAAGACCCTTTAAAAAAGATAGAAAATGCAATTAAAGCTTATCTATCCTTTTTTGAAGAAAATAGAGACTTTGTGGGAATGTTAATCCATGAACAGAGCAGTTTTCGAAAAAGAATCGCTAAGCGTTATTTTGAGCACTACTACGGAAATGTTGACAGGATAAAGAAAACTTTTAAAACAGGCATAGAACAGGGCTTGATTAAAGAGATGGATATGGATAGTGTTATCAGCGTGTATGCCAGTTTACTTAATGGCCTGGTGTATATGTGGCAAATCGAAAGCAGAAAATACCGGCTTATTGATAAGATTCCCATTGTTGTAAAGATATTTCTTACAGGGATAATTAAGGATAAAAAGATAAGAAAAAGATATGAATAAAATATATGTTTTTATTTTTTTATTTTTAATTTCTAATTTTTCCTGTCTTGCCAATGCTTCTCAAGATGAGGCTATAGTTTTAACTGAAAAAGAGGCAATAGAAACTGCTTTAAAGAATAATTACGATATCCTTTCTAAAAAAG
>JAGGSQ010000019.1 GCA_021159015.1 Candidatus Omnitrophota bacterium
GTATTTTATTCTTCTATTTCAATAATATCTCCCAGAGAGGTGTTAGTGGATTTTATCCGGCCGCAGCTAAATTCTACGGCGTAAGCAGCAAAATGAAAACGCGTAAGACGCCAAGGTTTAAGACAGGCATATATAGCTATTACTCGGTTATATTTATCCACAAACATAATATCAATAGGATAGCACATAAAGAAAGTATGTATGGATTGAGCGGGTTTTAAAAGAAGGGCTTGGTTTTTATCAAGATGAGGTGTGGCTAAAAGTCCTACTAAACGAGAAAAGAAAGTATTAGCTACTGTTACCTTTTCTGAGATTACAACCTGGCGCGTTTTATTTATCAGGCGCATGAGACTTGAATATATCCGGAGAGAGCTTTATTCCTTTTATCTCAATCTCCTTGAAGAAAGAAGGAGTATATCCGGTAGAGGTAAATTCTCCCAATACATTGCCTTTTTCATCTACTCCTCTTTGTTTAAAACAGAAAATGTCCTCTAAACTAATATGAAGGTCATCTTTCATACCTACTACTTCAGTTACCTGCACTACTTTTCGTCTTCCATCAGAAAGCCGCTGGGTATGAACTATTATATTTATAGCAGAAGTTATCATTTCTCTTATTGCTCTTATGGGCAACTCCACACCACTCATCAGAATCATAGAATCAAGCCGTACAAATACATCGTGAGTAGAGTTAGCATGAATCGTAGTCATAGACCCATCATGACCTGTATTCATAGCCTGGAGCATATCTAAAGCTTCTTTGCCGCGGCATTCACCAATAATAATTCTGTCTGGCCGCATTCTTAGAGTATTACGGAAAAGGTCTCTTACTGTTATCTCCCCTCGTCCTTCAATATTAGATGGCCGTGCTTCCAATCTTACCCAGTGACGCTGATTTAATTTAAGTTCCGCTGCATCTTCAATAGTAATAATTCTTTCATTGTCGGGAATAAACGAAGAAAGGGCATTTAATGTGGTAGTTTTACCACTACCTGTTCCGCCAGAAATAACGATATTCTTCCTTAGAAGCACACAAGCTCTCAAGAACTCTGCCATATCCCAAGTAAGACTTTCTAACCTAACCAAATCCTCTACAGTAAAAACCGTCTTGCGGAATTTTCTAATAGTGAGAGTGGGGCCGGTTAGAGAAAGAGGATGAATTATAGCATTAACTCTCGAGCCATCAGGAAGACGAGCATCCACCATAGGGACTGTTTCATCAATGTGGCGTCCTAAAGGAGCTATAATTCTCTCGATGGCTACTCTCACCTGTTCATTAGAAATAAACCTTTTGTTAGTCAACTCTACTTTACCATTTCTTTCTATATAGATTTCATCTTTATTATTAACCATAATCTCTGTAATATCACTATCTCTCAATAAATCTTCCAACGGTCCCAGTCCTAAAGCTTCATCAATTATCTCTTTAGCGAATTTCTTTCGTACTTCTAAGGAAGAAATAAAGCTCTTTGCTTCCTGCGCCAAGAAATTTATCACCATACTTTGAGCTTTCTCGCGTAAGTCTTTAATTCTCTCAGGATTATCAAACGTCTTTAAATCCAGTCTTTTAAGGTCTAAGGCTTGAATAAGACGATTATGAATCCTCTTCTTTAGCATTAATATTTCATCTTCTCTTTCGTATTCATTCTCTCTATCTTCAGCTCTCTCTACAAAAGCTAACTTCTCCCAGAATTCCTGTTCACCAGAAAACTGGGGTCTTATTCTATTAAGACGCAGCTGGCTTATCTCTACAGGGTCTATAAAAAGAGAGCCGTCTTGGGCTAAACGAATACTAAATTTTCTAATAGCAGATGCCATCTTACTGCGAGGACTATCAATAACCACAGGAATACCTTTATTAACCGACAGCATAACTATTTTCCCTTCTGAAGGCAGCTCGCATATAAAAGAAGAGGGAAGGACACTTCTTATTTTATTTATATTAATGGAAGAGGCTGCTTCTGAACGATTCAAAACAATTTTAATCATACTAGAAGGAAAATTTAACCTCTCCAGCGTATCTAAAGCCCATTTAGTTTGGTAGATAGAGAGTACATCAGGAGTAACAATATACAATATCAGCGAGCTAGTATCAAAAATCTCCAAAAGCAATTCGCTAAAACTCCTCCCTGCATCTATTATGATGAAGTCATAATAGGAACCTATTAGTTTAATTATATGGCTAACTTTAGAAGCAGAAGCTTGAATTTTTTTTGCGAGGTTTGGCCTGGCAATAGCAGGGAGAAAATCTGCACCCCACGAAGTAGTATTTATAAATTTACCTTTCTCTATATTAGTATTCCCTTTATCTATATACTCAAGGATATCCAAAAGAGTTCTATGAGAAGAAGCACCCAGCATATGGCACATATCACCTACCGCTTCTGTATCTAAATCCAAAAGCAGCACTTTCTTATTGTTTTCTTTAGCTAACGCTACACCCAGATTGGCCGCGATTAGAGTTTTACCTACTCCGCCTTTTGTACCAAATACAGAGACTACTTTTGCCATAATTAAAGCTAACCGTTGCTATAGATAACCGGTATGTCTATCCAGATAGCCTCATCTGTTATTCTGGCAGGAAAAGAAGGCCATTGTTTCACTTTTTTTATCTGATGCAGAAGGTAAGTATCAAGCTTAGGAATACCTGACGATTTCTTTATGTAAACATTCAGAAGCTCTCCTTGAGAATTTATATGCAATGAACAAATAATTTCCTTCTTAATGTGTATATCTCCCAGATTAAGTGGCTTTAACAATGTCTTTATTAATCTCGCTACTCGTTTTGCGTAATAATCAAGCTGTGCTCCTGAGTTATTAGCTCCTCTGTTTATCATAATAGTAGAGGGTGCGTAGTTTTCATCGCGGTTTACTATACGCGGCGTAAGAAGAATCACTAACTCTGTATCTCCTAAACTACCTGAACCGCCGCCGGTCTTTGCTGTACGGCCACGGAAGAACGCTCCGAGAATTGGCACATCCGCCAGCCAAGGAAACCTCCTTAATTCCTCCTCCGTTTTATGACGCATAAGGCCGCTTATAGCTAATGTCTGCTCATTATCTAAGAAAAGCTCGGTAGAAGTATTTCTCTTAGTTAAAGAATAAGCCATCGCTGTAGTATTAGTAACGGCACCTAGAGTACGTACATTTCCTAAGTCACTTACTTCTACCTCTAAAGAAAGCCTTATTTTATCTGCTTTTTCCAGCCGCGGCCTTATCTTTAATTTTATCCCGTATTCTTTATATTCAACATTGGTACTATTATTGTCTGAACCTCCTACCACGCTTGTAGTAAGTACCGGCTCTTCTCCTCCCACCAGCAACTCTGCTTCTTTACCGCTTTGGCAGGCCAGTTTAGGGCGAGACAAAATACGCGCCTTGCCTTCTCTTATCAGAAGGTCTAACTTTCCCTCTAATGCTGTCCGCGAGAAGTCCAACACATTAAAGAGAGCACGTGCCGGACGTCCCTCCGCATAACCACTCCCTCCAAAAATAGTAGCAGCTGTCTCTCCTAAAGAAAGAGTAGAAGGAAGGGTAAACCCTAAGTTGCGGGTAGAGTCTTTTTCTATCTCCAACACTTCTACATCTATCTCTATAGTAGAACGGTCCTCCTCTACTTTTACTAGATTAGTAACTTTATCTGCTAAAGTAGATAAAATTTTATTGATTCTTTCTATGTCGTTTTCATCTTTAACTTCTCCTAAAATAAACACCTTTGCCTCTTCATCCGAAGCCCGTGTATACACCCTAGGAAGATTAAGGTCTCTTAGAAGAGAATCTACTCTCTTCTTTACCTCACGCATGTTCTCTTTGTACACCCTAATTTTTAATAACTTACTTCCTAAGTTGTCTTTCCATTTCAATTTGGTAACACCAGGATTTTTTGCTACTATTCTTATTTCACTTTTTTTCACATAAATAATATCGGCTATTTCAGGATTATCTATAGTTACAGAAATAGGAATACTTACAGGAATACTCTGTATATCTCCTACATAAAGAACCAAGGTATCATTTGACAATACTTCTGATATATCTGTATTTTCTTCCAACATATCTTTAACAATACCACCTCTAGCTGTAGAGTAAAGAACGAATACTCCCATTATTACTACCCACAAAAATAACTCTTTTGCTTTTATAAGCTTCCTCATTAACTTTTCATTTTTGCAGAGTAACTACTTCCTTTTTTGTGCCTCTATAGATTTCCACTTTTTTGGGAGATATTACTTTTTTGGTTTCTTTATGAAGTAAATTCAAATACTCTAATAAACTTTCTATATTCGCAGGTTTAGCTTCCTCTAATTGAGCATCAGCCGGCGAACGTAAAACTAACTGCAGCTTGCCTTGCTGTTGAACTAAAGCCACATAATTTGCCTCTTGGGGAGAAAGAGCCAGAGTTATATAGTGAGAAGCTTTAGTTGAAGTTTCTCTTTTTGCTGACGACAATTTTTTCAACTGGCCCGAAAAAATACCACCCTTTCCCTCTGAACTTGAAGCGCTGACACCGCCAATATTTTTCCCTACCGCTAGAACCAGAACTTTCTGGAATAAAGGTATTACTGCTGCCTGCATAACCGTTTTCCCCTCAGGAGTTCTTTGTGGAATAGGAACTACACTAATCACATCTACATAATCTCCCGGCTTAATCATACCTCCCACGGAAGAAATATCATCCAAATACACTGTAATAGCGCGTTTGCCTACCGGAATAGCCATAGAAAGAGAACGGCTCTGAGAAGGATAAGACAATTTAGAAAGAGTTATCTGCTCTCCCTTGGCAATGGGGACTACTGCTACCATTCCCAAAATTCTTTCTAGCGAGGTAGCAGCTGAAGGCTGGACAAAATCGGCGGGGATAGACTTTACCTTCACTGAAGAAGATTTAATTACCGCGCCTCTTAATATATCCTGCGTTGCTACTAAAACCTGCCGTTGATTGCTGCGTATGTCTGTTAAGGTCTCTTTTACTTTCGCCTCGTATATTTTCTTCTGCTGAGTCATATAGGTATTAATCAAAAATACAGAGATAATGCCTAATATTATTGCCGCGGCCAGAATAAATTTTCTCTGCATAAAATTCATTTTACTTTATCTTCGAAAACCTCTATCTTTGCCTGAGAAGAAAGTCTGCCAATGAGATCATTAATCCTTTTCTGCTGTTTTAAAAAGATTAAGGCTCGCTTTATATTATCCCACATATCAGATAAAGACTTTTGCTTCCCCCCTCTTTTAGCTTCCAATTTAAGTATATAGTAACCATCGTGGCCCTTAAAAATATGGCTTATATCTCCTACCTCCAATGTATCAGAAAAAGCTACTTCGTCAAAAGTTTTAGAATGCTGGCCCGGTTTAATAAATCCTAAATCGCCGCCCTTTCTGGCACTAGCGGCAATTGACTTCTCGCGCGCCAGCGTAGCAAAGTCTTCACCCTGCAAGAGACGAATCAAAATACCCTTAGCTTCTGCTTCATTAAGCACCACTATCTCCCGTATTCTTCTCTCTTCCGGTTCCTTTAGCTGCTCCTTGAAACGATTATAGTAATCTTCTATTTCCTTAGAAGTTACATTCACCCTATCTGCCTCCTCCTTAATAAGCTCTGTCACCAAAAGATTTCTTTTAATCCTCTCTAACGCCTCTGCCACATTTTTCTTTTTATCTAAGCCCCTGTCCAAAGCTTCCTGATAAAGAAGCATTCTTTTAATCATTTCATTCTTAAGGTAATTAATTCTGTCCTCACGGCTTTTTATCTTCAGTTTGGGCTTATCCTCTGGCACTAAGGAATTATAGTTCTCAATTTCCTTATCCAATTCTTCTAAAGTAATAGGTATATTGTTAACTTCTGCTATTACTGTGCCTGTTACAGGAACAGAAACTGATAAAGAAGTTTTTGTTTTACTGCTCTTAGACAGCCCTAGTTTTTTAGAAACAATATCCTGAGTCTTGCCGCAACCTCCTGTAAAAAATAACAACACCGCCACTGCCGCTAATACCTTTCCTTTATATCTCATAACTCCCCCCTTAGATTGTATCCATATTCTATAATATTTTTACCAGAATTAATACCTTATTGCAAGTAAAATATTGATGCTGGCATATAAAACATTGCAAGGAGAAGCTGAAGATAGTAGAATTTTTTTATGGCAACTAATCTTAGTCTTAAACTAAACCAAAAATTGAAAGTCTTTCTCAGAAGTCCTCTTTTTCAGATGCAAGCAAGACTCTTACGCTCAAGTAAAAGTGATATTGAAAACGTTTTAAAAGAAATTGGAGAGGCAAACCCCTTCCTGGAATGGAAGAAGACAAACAACAATTTCATCTCTCTCCCCCCTCAAGATAAAGAAAGCCGGGAGGAAATCATTGAAAAAACGGCGTCCAGAGCAGAAACAAAACAAAAAATACTTATGAGTATTTACGCCGAAACCCAGGATGAACGTGAAAGAAATATAGCCACATACATTATTTCCAGTCTCAACTCCAAAGGCCTCTTAAAAATTAGCGCCATAGAGATAGCGAAAGACCTTAAAGAAGAAGTGTCTAAGGTAGAAAGAGTATGGAAAAATGTAAAGAGAACTTTTGCTGACGGCACAGCCGCCGCTAATATCCAAGAAGCATTGGCTATCCAGGCAGAAGCAAGGGGGTGGAAATTAGAAAAAAAAATCATTCAGGAGGCATTCTCAGATTTTAAACGTCTCCGGATTGAGAAAATCGCCAAGAGAATAGGAATTAGTAAAACTAAAGTAACCCAGGCCATCAGAAATATAAAGACATTGACTCCTTACCCCAGAAGAAGATGGGAGAAAGATATAGCCGTCATTCCTGAATTTAAATTAGTTAAAAAGGAGAATACCTTTTGCCTTCAAGATCCTTACCCTCTACAGTTAGGCATAACCTGCTACAAAATAAGAGGTAGAGATAAAGAAAAGAGAAGTTTTATAGAAGAAAAACTCCGGCAAGCTAAAATTTTGATAGAAGCTATGAAAAAAAGAGAAGAAACACTAAAAAAGATTACGGAGTTTCTAATCCAGGAACAGAAGGGATATCTTTTAGGTAGAAGCGAAAGGAAAGATATTACCTTAGACGATATAAGCAAGAAATTAGGAATTGATAAAACTATTATCTCGCGTGCCCTAAACAACAAATATATTGAATATCAAGGCCAGCTCTTTAAACTAAGCCACCTCATTGTACATAAGAAGCAAAAGGATAAGTCATATTCCCAGGCCCGGCGGATAATTCAGGAATCTATAGAAAAAGAAAATAAATTTCGCCCTTTTTCTGATAAAGAACTCCAGAATATTCTGAAGCAAAGAGGAATACACTTGCAAAGGCGCCTGGTAACAAAATACCGCCTTAAATTAGGCATTCCTTCCTCTTTTATGCGCAAAAGAATAGCGGCCCTGAAGCAAAAATAATATCCCGCCGCCGTTTCCCTGAAAGTGCAACATTTAAGGACAGTCCTATTTGGTTGCAGGTGCAACATTTAAGGACGTACCTATTTGGTTGCAGTTAGGTTATATTTAGCAGTATTTGGTTGCAGGTGGATGTGAGCGAGCGTGAGCAAGTAGCAACTAAAAAGACAAAGTAATGGCCGTTGATTATTGGTTATCTTTAACAATGGCCGGACGACAAACCAGGGGAGTGTATAGGAAGAATTACAAGAAGAAGGAAAAGGAAATCAGCGGCGGCTGGCGCGGATTTTGATAATACGCAATTGTTCTTTCATCTCTGCCTGATTCTGCAGAAGTGTATCAAGTTTTTTGCTCAGCTCATCTATGCGGTTGTCGTTGTTGAGAAAATTTATTATCTCGCCTAATTTGCTATAAATGCGCTCTAACAGAATTTCACTTCCGCTTTGGGCGGAGACCGGCCAGAATAAGGCAACCGTAATAAGAACAGCAATTGCGCCGATAATTATCAGTCTTCTTTTTCCTGCCAG
>JAGGSQ010000021.1 GCA_021159015.1 Candidatus Omnitrophota bacterium
GCTCTTTCTGCGCCGAGAAAAGGCCGCTGCGTAAAGCAGCGCCATAGCCGCGATTTCTTTGATGCCGAATTAACCTTAGCCTATTACCCAATGTTTCTTTTAAAGAAACTAAAATCTCATAAGTCCTATCGTCGCTGCCGTCATCAACCACTATTAACTCAAAATCACCGAATTCCTCCTTTAAAAACCCGAAAATAGTCTCAACCGACTTCCTTATGTTTTTCTTCCTCATTATAAGCTGGCAGGACCACGGATATGCTTATATTTCTCATCTCTTTTTAGTTCTCTATATTTAGCATAGCTTAAGAGCTGATACAAGGAAGAAAGACAAGAAACCATAAATCCCCTAAAGCCATCTCGGTATCCTCTCTTTGCAACAAAACTACGGATAAACCTATCTCCACTTCTCCAGAGAGCATGCAAGAGATTCATTTTATACCGTGCTTTTCTAGGATTCAACAAAGAAAGTTTATGCCACTTGATTGCTTCTAAAGTAGTTTGTTTATTAAGCTTTCTTAAATAATCTTCCCAGTTGCGATAGGTATAATGAAGAATGTCTTTTTTTAAATGGCCACATTCCCCCTTCAGAAAGGCACGGGGATGAACTTCAACTTCTTCCCAAGAAAATTTGTCCTTTCTGAATAATTTTAACTGAGCTGAAGGATAGAGCCCACCCCAGCGTAGCCAATAATCCCCTATATAATTCCTCCGGGGTATAGTAAAAGCAGAAAAAAGCGGTTGCTTCGCTAAAACAGCTTCTATTTCTTTTTTTAGCTCTTCCGTTACTCTCTCATCTGCATCTAAGCTTAGCACCCAGCCGTTCCTTGCCTCGCTATAGGCCCAATTTCGATGCCTTCCTTCTATTTCCATCTTTTTTACTAATACCTTTGCACCTAAGTCCGCTGCAATCTCTCTTGTTCTATCATTAGATTCATCATCAACCACAATTATCTCATCTGCCCAGCCTAAGACTGATTCAATACATTCGGCTATTCTTTCTTCTTCGTTCTTCGTAAGAATAACTATAGACAACGGCAGTCTACTCATACAGCAACTTCTACTTCTCTGTATATAGCACCTCTTCTCACTACCAATAATTACTCCTAATCTCCTCTAAAACAAAATGCTTCTTACTTTTACTCCTGTAGATTACCACAACAGTTTAACCCTTTTTAATTTCTCTGCTACTTTTAATTTTTGAGACCTAAAAATAACGAGAAAAGCCGACAAGAACTATATTGGCACCTATACCATGATTAGGATGTTTAATACCTGCATTAGAAAGATGACGATAACGATATTCTAAATCTAAAGATAAATCTTTCCGAATAAACCAACTAAAACCTGCGGCGGCAGTATCGACAAAATTGAACTGCGTCGACTGTTCCCGCGTGTGTTGGGTCATAAATACAGGCCCTACCCCAAATTTAGCATAAGGGAAAAACTTCTTGTTAAGGGGAAAGGCATACTTAATTAAGAAATCTACTCCCATTTCGGCATTAGCATCTGGTCCTATAACCGGATTAAGGAAGGGTTCTATCTGGAATTCTAAAATCCCTTTAGTGTATATGCCTATTTTAGCCGCTGCTTTCTTAGCATTAAAACCAAAACTTACCATCAACGGCACAGTCTCATAATCAGATTTATCCTTCAGGTCAGCGTTAAGATAGCCCCACATAACCCCTAAACTTTCTATCGCAAAAGCAGAAGCTGAAAAGAAACACAAAAAAACAAATACAAATATTAGTAATATCTTCTTTTTCCTTACCACTCATTACCCTCCTTCTCAAACCTTTTTTTTTATTTTATCACACTAAGAAAAGTTTTCAAACTGTTTTCACCTCTAACTACTACCCGGTCCTTCCAGCTCACTCTTAAGATTCTCCTTCAATACCTTGCCTGTGGCATTTTTAGGCAAAACATCTTTTATTTTCACTCTGAAAGGAATTTTGTAAGAAGCAAGGTGTCTCTTTAAATAATTAATAATTTCTCTTTCTTTAATATCTGCCTGCGGCTGCAAAACCACAAAAGCTACCGGTACTTCACCTCGATGAGGATGATTAATTCCTACCACTGCCGCTTCTTTGATTTGAGGATTGAGATAGAGTATCTCTTCTATCTCACGGGGATATACATTAAGACCTCTCACATTAATCATCTCTTTCCTGCGCCCTACGATATAAAAATATCCTTCTTCGTCGCACCGCGCTAAATCTCCCGTATAAAGCCAGCCTTCCTTTAGAACCTCTTTTGTCTCTTCCTCTTTATTAAGATAACCCGCCATCACATTAGGCCCCTTTACTAAAAGCTCACCTATTCCTTCCTGAGGAGAATCTATTCTCATCTCCACCGAAGGCAAAGGCAAACCGATAGAGCCTGCCTTACGTTTTTTTAAAGGATTAAGTGAACACACCGGAGACGCCTCCGTAAGACCATAACCTTCCAGAAGAGGCACTTTAAACTTAGCCTCAAACTCCCTCAAGGTCTGGGGGGAAAGAGCTGCCGCGCCAGAGATACATATCCTTACAGGATTAAATATTTTCATTATTACTCCCCGTAAAAACCAGGGAAGCTTAATTTCTTTAAGAATGTTAAATAAGGAAGGTACACCTACAAAAATACTAATACGATTTCTAATTATACTCCTTAAGATTCTCTTAAACGGCCGCACGGCCCGAAATAATACCATAGAAGCTCCACAATAAAGCGGCAGAAGCATACAAACCGTAGAAGCGAAAGAATGAAAAAGAGGCAGAATACATAAGAATCTGTCTTTCCTTCTGACTTTAATCAGAGAAGCGCAGTCTTTCACGTTAGCCATAAGATTACTGTGCCTCAGGCAGGCCCCTTTTGGTTTGCCGGTAGTACCGGAAGTATAAAGAATGGCAGCCAAATCAGAAGGAGAAACAAATACAGACGGCAGATTAATTTTTTGAGAGATAATACTATAGAGATCCTCCACCTGATAAAAAGCGCGAGGTGAGAAAGAAAAGGATATTATTTTCTTTAAATTATCAACGCGCAAAATTATATTAAGACAATCTTCAATACGTGAGTTGGAGCATATAATAAATTTTGCCTTAGAGTCTCCTATAATAAATTTTGCCTCTTCTCTTTTTAAAAGAGTATTTATAGGAACCACTGTTGCACCGCAAAAGACAATTCCGAAATAACTAATAACAAATTCCGGTACATTCTGCAGCCAAAGAGCAATTCTGTCTCCTTTACTTATTCCCTCCCGGATAAAATAGGCTGCCAGAGAAGAAGACATTCTCTCTATCTCCCTAAAGCTCAAGCGCTTACTGCCAAAGATAACAAAAGTTTTCTCGGGATAAGCTTGAGCACTATTTCTTAAAATATCAACAAGAGTCTTTGCTCTATTCATAAACGGTTATTTTTAAATTTGCTCTTTTTTGACAAAATTAGTTAAACGACCAATACCCTCAATCTCTACTTCTACTTTATCTCCTGCTTTCAACCTGCCTACGCCAGCAGGAGTGCCGGTAGAAATTATGTCTCCTGGCAGCAAGGTCATAACCGAAGAAACAAAACTTACTATTTCCTGAGGCGTAAAAATAAAATCGGAAGTAGAAGAAGCCTGGCGAATACGTCCATTTTTGTAAAGCCGAATAGCCAGATTCGAGGTATCTAAATTAGTCTCAAGCCATGGTCCTAAGGGGCAGAAAGTATCAAAAGACTTAGCGTGCGTCCATTGTATTTCTCTTTTCTGGATATCCCGTGCTGTAATGTCATTCAGGCAGGTATAACCTAAAATATACCGCCACGCCGAAGAAGGGCTAATATTCCTGGCCTTTCTTTTTATTACCAGCGCCAGCTCCGCCTCATAATCAAGCCTCCGCACAGAACGAGGATAAATAATGTATCCTCCTGGCGCCAGTAAAGAACTGGGCGGCTTAAGAAAAAATAAAGGCCGATGAGGAATATTCATTCCCAATTCCCTCGCATGCTCTTTGTAATTGAGACCTACCAATATTATTTTAGAAGGTTCTGCCGGCGGCAGAAGGCGAATTTGAGAAGTATCCAGATAGTCTTTCGTTTTTTTGAAGGCGGTATAAATACTGCCTTCTACAATCTCTGCTTTACCGTTTTGCCATACCCCCCAATAAACACTTTTTTTGTAGGAAAATCTAACTATTCTCACAATTGCCGGCCCCTTTAGCTAAATTATTAATTTCTTCATTGGAAGCATGCCCGCTTTTAGCCTAGAGGATAATGCCAATCTCTAAATTTCCTGGCAAAGTATGTTTCATAAGCCGCCAGGTCAAAATACCCCAATTTTTTCCTCTTCTTTCCAGAAGTCAAAACTCTATTTTCATTCCGTCATAAGCAAAACTTATATCTAACTTTGTTTCTTTTCTCAAGTTTTCCTCTAAGATATGCGGCTTTGCCCTCAGTATCGTCATACCAAAATGAGTAAGAATAGCTTTTTTAGGGCGTACTTTTAAAATTATATCTTTTGCCTCCGGTAAAGACAAATGTTTTATTTCCTCTCTCTTTTCCCGAAAGACAACATTAATTATTAAGATATCGGAACGAAAGCAATCTGCCAGTCTTTTAAAATAAGCAGTATCAGAAACCAAACCTATACTAAGGTGAGGAAAAACAAATTTCAACCCGTAAGTCTCAACTTGATGGTCCAGGCGGCAAGGAACCTCGAAATGGATATCTCCGACTTGAAATTCGCCTTTTTTGAGAAAAACTCCTCTTTGAGGCAAGTCTTTAATATAATCAAAGATTACTCCCCCCTTTCTCCAGCAGTCACGCGGGGCAAAAAGCATTCCTCTTTTCTTAAACCCGCCCTCTGTCATTGCCTCCACTATAATATTTACATCATTAGAATGGTCGATATGCTTATGAGTAAGAATAACACCTGATAGCTTCTCGGGATTTAACTTAGGGCGTGCGCGCAAAGCTCTTAAAAGAGCAGCCGGACCCGGGTCAATCAACAAATTGGTATTTTTATAATTAAGCCATACTCCTCCCGAAGACCTAAGTTGTCTAATCATAACGAACCGCGCTCCCGCTGTGCCTAAAAACTTCACAAATCCCATAATCTTAATTATCCCCCATATCTATTATATTTTCTCTCTAATATCCTCTGCAGCTCCTCCGTAATCTGATTGGCTTCTTTTAGATTTATCTCTGGCAACTCTTTTTCAGCTCTGTCTTTTTTCTCCATCTCCAGAATAAACTTTCTCGTAGAAAAAATCCTCGCTCTTTTCCGGCGCGCAAATTTTACTATATCCTTATCGTCACTTACTACAACTAACTGGTTAGAATGCCTGTGGCGAGATACAATTTTTTTAATATAATCGTCCGCTGTCTCCGCTTGTGAAAATTTTACCTTTATTCCTTCGTTCTCTGTATGAGAATAAACTACACCTTCCTTTCCATCAAAAACCACAATAAACCTCTCTTTCCTTAAGTCAGCATAGCGGCGGATAAAGAGAAGAACCTTTCTTCTACTTTTCGGTAAAGTATCGCCATCAAACTTATGATTTCTCTTTATAAGATTGTATCCATCGATGATGAAATAAAGCATAAAATATCCCTCCTAAAATGCCCATAACCGAGAGACTGACAAAATTCATCAAAGATATACCTAAAGCTAAAGGTTTATCTATGCCTATCTGAGAAAAAAAGAAAAGTGCAGCTGCCTCTCGGGTCCCTAACCCTCCTACGGTTAAAGGCAGAGCCGCAACTATTGATATTATAGGAACAAGGACGAAAAATAAAAAATAATTAGCCTTTACCCCAAACCCTATGCCTGCGACTACAAAAGATAAAGCACTCATAATCTGAATTAATAAAGATATGCCAATAATGGTAAAGAAATTTTTCTGCTTCTTTCTAAATAAATAGAGATGATTGTGAAAGCCATACGCTTTTTTTTGCCAGCGGGGAAAGAAAGTTAGAAAATATGTCAGGATGCGAAAAAAGGTGCGGCTGAAAATAAAAAAAAGGAGCGAAAAAGAGAAAAGTAAAATAATCCCTAAAGACAGATATATACTTTTTGTTTTTACACCGGAAGGGGCGAGAAAGAAAGAGACACAAGCAAGAAAAGAGAGAGCCAGAAACCCTGCAGCTCTGTCCATAATTACAGAAGCAGCTATCTTTTTTTTATAATCATAAGTTTCCTGATAATCTCTTTCTGCTAAAGACAGGCCTCGGAATATATCGCCAGCAATCAAAGAAGGAAAAAAAAGATTAAAAAAAAGGCCTGAGAAGAAAGTAAAAAATAAATTCTTGAATTTTGCCTTAATACCTAAAGTGCTGATTACAACCTTCCATCTTAGCACCGCCAGAAGATTGGTAAGAAAAAATACTACCAAGGAAAGAAACAAAATTAATAGATTAGCATTCTTAGTATAAAGAATTAATTCCTGATAGGGAACGAATTTGAAGAGGAAAAAAATAATGCCTACGCCAACGCCAAGGCGCAGCAAGAACTCTATCCTTTTCCAATGAGCCACAATCATTAATATCAAGTAGCTAAGTTTTCTCTCGTAGTAGCTTTTTTAAGGCGCGAAATAACTCTTACGATGTTTTTAATTCTTTCTATCGCCATCTTCATATCTTTTTTTCACCGGTGCAGAATCGTAAAAAGAAGTCTCGAGGATCATCTCTACAAGAAAAAGATCATTTCTTATATGATGCTCAAGTATTTCCCATATACGGGAATCAACTTTCACCTTCTCTTTCTTAAGATGTTCGTAAAACACAGGTTCCTGCGGTAAAGGTCTGGCCATAACTACTCTCCCTCAGCTTTATTGTGTTTAACAATATTAAGTATATTATCAAGTACCTCTTCTAACTCCCTGAGGCCAATAGGCTTAGTGATATAATGGTTGGCACCTAAAGTTTTGGCGCGGCGAATTGTTTCTTCATCATCCATGCACGTAAGTATTACACAAACACTGTCAGAATCTTTTTCGCGTATTTTAGCCAAAAGCTCCAAGCCGTCCAGCGAGGAATAGGGCATATGAATATCTATCACATTTACATCCGGTCTCTCCCTTTCCCATATTTCTAATGCCTCTCTGCCGTCCGTGGTGCTAAATCCTATACCTCCTTTTTTCTCAATTACTTCTTTTACATATTCACAGATATCGGCTTCATCATCTACTACCATAAATTTCAGAGGTTTTTCCATAATCCACTCCTCCTTTCTTTACCTTTATAAAATAATCTATCATAGAAAGTGATTCTGGGGTCGCGTCTTCACATTTGACATTCATCTGCTTTCTTCTTCTATCTTCTCTACTACCTTCTTAAACATCTCTAACATTTCTTTATTTGTATTTATCTTTTTCTCAAATCTCTTTACCATCATAGATACAGAGGTGTAATCCATGTTAAACAATTCTCCTATTTCTCTTAACGGCAAATCTGTATATCTTTTTATCAGATATATAGCCAGCTGTCTATAAATATTGCCCTTCTGCTTTTTAAATATTCTATCTTTTTCTATATGAAAACAATCTGATACGATTTTTATTATCTCATCTTTGTCATAAGCCGATACAGGCCTTGTCTGGCTGATCTCTCTGTTTTCGCCTAATAATTCTATCTTCTGTTTTATCTTTTCTATAAACTCCTCACTGCCCAAGGCAATGTTCTTATAGCTTTTTTCAATAGGGTTTTTAAGATCTCTGTTTTCAATTATAAACTGTTTATATCTTTTTTGAGCTTCTCTTGGATTGTTAGAAAACTTACTGAATATCAAAGACATATCAAGCTTTTTTATAACAGGGTTTCTTCTGCCCATGTAGTCTAAAAAGCTTGAAAATGGATAATCCTCTATATTCTCAACTATCCCTGCTCTCAATGGATTTAAATGAATATATGCTGAAAGGACTAAAGCATAACTATCCTCATCAACAAGTATAGACTTATATCTGCCCTGAAATATAGATC
>JAGGSQ010000036.1 GCA_021159015.1 Candidatus Omnitrophota bacterium
ACTAAGATAAAACTTTGACTTTTTACCGATAGATGGTATGATATCTACCTTGTTGAAATGGAGATTAATCGTAAGTTAGTAGAGTATATTTCTCGTTTGTGCAGGATTGAGTTGAACGAGGAGGAGATAAATATATTTCTGCCTCAACTGAGCGAGATTCTTTCTTATATTGACAAAATAAATTCATTAAATCTTGACCATATATCTCCTTCTGCTTCCGCTATAGAGGTCTCTAATGTTTACCACAAAGACGAGCCAAAATTATTCCCTAATGTCGGTGGCATTCTTAAAATAAGCTTTTTGTCTAAAGATAATACTATTACTGTACCAGCCGTTATAGAGAAAAATGGATTATAACTTGCATAAGTTAAGAGCAGAAGAGATTTCTCTCTTGATTAGAGAAAAGCGTAGAACAGTACAAGAAGTATATGAATACTTCCAAAAAAGAATAGCTAAATTTAATTCTACTTTAAATGCTGTTGTTAGAAGTATAGCTTTGGACAAATTTTCCCCGCCTAATTCTCTTCTGGCAGGAGTTCCTATTATTATTAAAGACAATATATGTATTAAAGAGGTAGAAATTACCTGTGCTTCAAAAATACTCAAAGGCTTTATTTCTCCCTATGATGCGGGAGTAATAAAAAGGTTGAAAAAAAATAGTTTAATTCCTCTGGCCATTGCTAATATGGATGAGTTTGCCTTTGGTTCTTCTTGTGAGACCTCATGTTATGGTCCTGCGCGTAATCCCTGGGATAAAAATAAGGTCCCGGGGGGATCTTCAGGCGGGTCAGCGGCAGCCGTAGCGGCGGGTTTCGCTCCTTTAGCTCTGGGCTCAGATACAGGCGGTTCTATCCGCCAGCCGGCTTCTTTTTGCGGGGTGGTAGGATTTAAACCTACTTATGGGCGTGTTTCACGTTTTGGGCTAGTAGCATTTGGTTCTAGTCTTGATCAGATAGGGCCGTTGTGCCGGGATATCAGGGATTGTGCCGCTGTTTTAGAAATAATTTCTGGTTATGATGAGAACGATTCTACCTCGGTAGAGAAACCAGCCAATTTCCGGGATTACTTAAAGGAAGATATAAAAGGAGTGCGTATTGGTATTCCCAAGGAGTATTTCACAGAGGGAGTAGATAAAGAGGTTGAGAAGGTTTTAGGGGAGGCGCTGAAAGTATTGAAATCTCGTGGGGCAGTGATAGAAGAAATGAGTCTGCCGCATACAGAGTATGCAGTTCCTGTGTATTACATTGTGGCTTCTTCTGAAGCTAGTTCTAATCTTTCTCGTTTTGACGGCGTAAGATATGGCTTGCGGCAGAATACGCAAACTCTCACTAAGCTCTATACATATACACGGGCCCAGGGATTTGGGCGAGAAGCTAAGCGCCGTATTCTTTTGGGCACTTTTAGCCTTTCTTCCGGTTACTATGATGCTTATTATTTAAAGGCTCTTAAGGCGAGAACCCTAATTAAGCAAGAATTTGAGAAGGTTTTTCAATATTATGATGTTATAATCTCACCCACTTCTCCTACCACGGCTTTTGCCTTAGGAGAGAAAATAAACGACCCTCTTAAAATGTATCTTTCCGATGTTTTTACTATTCCTGCGAACCTGGCCGGAATTCCGGCCGCTTCTATTCCTTGCGGTTTCGACAAGAAAGGTTTGCCGGTAGGAATGCAGATAATAGGCCCTGCTTTTGGAGAAGGTAAAATTATAAACATTGCCTTTTCTTATCAGTCTGTTACTAATTGGCATAATATGTATCCTGCAGATTATGAAGGAAATTGAAGTTGTCATCGGTTTAGAGGTTCATGTACAGCTGGCTACAGCTACTAAAATGTTTTGCCGCTGTCCGAATTTGTTTGGCCAGCCGCCTAATACTTTGATTTGTCCTGTATGTATGGGGCTGCCAGGAAGTTTGCCTGTGGTTAACGCCAAAGCCGTAGAGCTAGGTATAAAAGCTGCCTTAGCTCTAAATTGCCATATAAATAGAGAGATAATTTTTGAACGTAAGAATTATTTTTATCCTGATCTGCCTAAAGGATATCAGATATCGCAATATGCCCTTCCTCTGGCTGAAGAAGGATTTATAGAGATTGAGGGTAAAAAAATCAGAATCAGACGGGCTCATCTAGAAGAAGATGCCGGCAAACTTATTCATTCCTCTTTAGGTTCCGGAGTTGACTTTAATCGTGCCGGCGTTCCGCTTTTAGAAATAGTTACTGAGCCTGATGTTCATTCTCCTCAGCAGGCGTATGACTATCTGACTCAGCTTAAAACCATTATGCAATATGTGGGTGTTTCTTCTTGTGATATGGAAAAAGGATTCTTGCGGTGCGATGCTAATATTTCTCTCCCTAGGAAGGGGGAAAAGTTGGGAGTTAAAACTGAAGTAAAGAATATGAATAGTTTTCGCGGTGTAAAAGACGCTCTCTCTTATGAGATCGAGAGGCAGTCAGAAATCATTCAGAAGGGTGGTAGGATAATACAAGAGACACGACTTTGGGATGAAGCGAGGAGAAAAACTTTTTCTATGCGTTCTAAAGAAGAAGCGCATGATTACCGTTATTTTCCTGAACCAGATTTAGTAAAATATACTTTTACTGAGGAAGAGATAGAAAAACTTAGGAATTCTCTTCCCGAAATGCCTCAAGTTAAATACGAGCGTTTTAAGAAACAATATAAGATTGAGGAATCTTTGCTGAAGGCTCTGGTAGAAGAGAAAAATCTCGCTGACTTTTTTGAAAGTTCTCTACGGTATTATCCTCAGCCTAAAAGCGTAGCCAATTGGATTTTGGGGCCTCTGAGAGAGATTATGAATATTAAGAGGATAGAGAATATTGAAAATATAGCTCTGAGTCCTGATAATTTTACTAAAGTAGTCCGAATGTTTGATGAAAAGAAACTTAACAATATTGCGACGAAGAAACTCTTGTCGTTGATACTGGAGAACAATGAGAATGCTGCGGTAGTAGCAGAGAAAAATAATCTCCTTCAGATATCTAATGCTGCGGATTTAGAAGCCTGGGTGGAGGAGGCAGTCAGAACCAACCCTAAACCCGTCAACGACTATCTAAGTGGTAAGAAAAATGCTTTAATGTTTCTGGTAGGTGTAGTTATGCGTAAGAGTTCCGGACAAGCTAATCCTACCGTAGTGAAAGATTTGCTGGTAAGGAGGATTAAAGATGAAAAGAGCAATTAAAGCTAAAGTTATATTGGCAATGGGATTGTGTTTTTTCTTGTTTATAGGGTCTTCTTTTTCTCAAGATTTGAAAATATCTGCCAGTGAAAGAGAAAAAACTTATCGTGAGTTGGAACTTTTTGCTGATGCTTTGGCTATAGTCCAGACGCAGTATGTAGAACATAAAAGTCCTCAGGAGCTTATTTATGGTGCTTTAAGAGGACTCCTGGCTTCTTTAGATCCCTACAGTCAATTTATGGATCCCGACGAGTATAAGGAGTTGATAATTGATACGCGGGGTAAATTTGGTGGCCTGGGCATAGAAATATCTGTAAGGGATGGGCTGCTTACGGTAATTTCTCCTTTAGCTGATACTCCCGCCTGGCGTGCCGGCATAAAAGCAGGCGATATTATTGTTAAGATTAACGGTGAAATTACTAAAGGTATAACTTTAACAGAGGCGGTAAAGAAGTTACGGGGAAAACCAGGTACTCAGGTTAATATAACTGTATTGCGCGAGGGAGCCCCTAAAATGCTTAATTTTAATATCACGCGTGAGATGATTAAGGTAAAAGATATAAAAAAGAGTGCTTTGATAGAAGGGAAAATCAGCTACGTAAGTATCTCTGAGTTTCGGGAGAATACAGCATCAGAATTAGATAAAACTTTAGCAGATTTAACTAAAAAAGGTATGCAGGCACTGGTGCTCGATTTGCGCAATAATCCCGGTGGTCTTCTTATGAGCGCCGTAAAAGTTACTTCTCGTTTTATTCCTACGGGAGAGCTTATAGTCTATACGAAATCCGCTGAGGGAAAAATAGTAAAGTATAATTCTTTAAATTCTAAGGTTAAAATAATTAACGTTCCTATGGTAGTATTGGTTAACAACGGCAGTGCTTCAGGCAGTGAAATTTTAGCCGGCTGTCTCCAGGACTACAAACGAGCGGTGATTATGGGCATAAAGACTTTTGGTAAGGCTTCGGTGCAAAGTGTAGTACCTCTCTCAGATGGTTCCGCATTAAGGGTTACTACTGCTAAATACTATACGCCGCAAGGACGCCTCATACATCAGAAAGGAATACAGCCGGATATAAGCGTAGAAGAGCGGACCATGGAGGTAAAGGCTTCTCGCCAGGAGGCAATATTTAACAAAATAGAAAAGCCTCATCTGCGAGCCGATGATTTCTACAAGAAAGATTATCAGATATTGAGAGCTGTCGACTTAGCGAAAGGACTTTTGATTGTTTCTCATAGACGTTAATTTTTTATAAGAGGATGCTTACCTTAGGTATTGAAACTTCTTGTGATGAAACATCGGTAGCGTTAGTAAATAAGAGAAAAATTTTAGCCCAGGCTACTTTTTCTAGCGTGAGGTTTTATCGTCCCTACGGAGGTATAATTCCCGAGATAGCCAGCCGTAAACAATTTAAATTTATCAGTCTTATCTTCCGAAAAGCCTTAAAAGATTCCGGTTGTAGAAGTAGTGATATAAAAGCCGTAGCAGTTACCCAGGGGCCTGGCCTTATTGGTTCTTTGATGGTGGGAGTTCAATTTGCACAAGGGATTTCTCTGGCTCTAAAAATTCCCCTTATAGGTATAGATCATTTAAAGGCTCATCTCTTCGCGACATTTTTAAACCGCAAGGAAAAGATTTTTCTCCCTTTTATTGGCTTAGTAGCTTCCGGCGGCCACACTAATATTTATCTTGTTTACGATTTTGATAAGATGGAGCTACTGGGAGAAACTTTAGACGATGCTTGTGGGGAAGCTTTGGATAAAGTGGGCAGGTTTTACGGGCTTGATTATCCTGCTGCGGTGTATATAGATAAGTTGTTCTCTCTTAAATTTGTAGATAGAGGTATGTTTAAAATAAAGAAACGTCAGGATTTTAATTTTTCCTTTAGCGGCATCAAAACGGCAGCTGTTTATAAAAAGACTCAAGAACAGAGGCAACCTTCTTTTCAAAAGATTGTACTTTCTTCCTTTCAATATGCCATAGTAGAGAATCTTATTCTTCTCTTGCAAAAAGCTACAGAAACATTTAAAATAAAAAATGTAGTTTGTGGAGGGGGTGTGCTGGCTAATAGATTCTTACGGAGGCGGTTGCAACAAGAGGCAGCGAAAAGAGAGTGGCGTGTGTTAATTCCGCCGCGAGAGTTGTGTAGTGATAACGCGGCGGGAGTAGCAGGATTAGGTGAATATTTAGAAAAAAAAAGAGGTTTTAACTCAGGGGAGATAGAGCCTTATTCAGTCTCAAAAAGAGACTAAAAAGGAGGAAAGATGTTAAAGAGGAAAGAAGAGAAAGAACACGAGAAAATCCTGGATGTAGATGCCTCTATGCAGGGCAGTTTGGAGTTCTCTGATCCCGTAAATCTAAGAATCAATGGAAAATTTGAAGGAAATTTGCGTACGCGGGGAGTTTTGACTGTCGGTTTTTCCGCCACCGTTAGTGCTAAAATAGAAGGAGAAGAGATAATAGTGGGAGGGAAGGTAAACGGCGATATCTATGCTGCTAAAGGGCTTACTCTTTTGTCTTCTGCCGTAGTTAAGGGAGATATTAAGACCTCTTCTTTAGAAGTTCAGAAGGGAGCTATCTTTGAGGGTACTATTTCTATGCTGGAGGAAAAAATGAGCTTGAGGGAAGTGTCGCGTTATTTAAACATTGAAGAAGATAAAGTAAAGCAGTGGGCCTTGGAGGGGCGTATTCCCGCTATTGGCGAAAAAGACGAGTTGATATTTGAGAAAGAAAAGATTGATGCGTGGATAAAGGGAGCGAAATAATATTATGAAGGAAGGCTTAATTACAGTAAGAGAGGTTGCTTCTCTTCTCAAGCTTTCTGAGAAAGAGATCATAGATCTTTCGCGGGGAGGAGAAATTCCTCATTATACCATCGGAGGAGAGTTCTTGCGTTTTCGCAAAGAAGAAATATTAAAAATAAAGCCGAGTTTACAGAAAAAATTTAACTTAGCAGAAGAAAATTATTCCTGGCGAGATAGATTTTCTGACTTTGTGTATTTCAACGATTTTTACATAATTTCTTTTCTTGTAGCTGCAGGATTGGTGTGGATAATAATTACTTCATAGTTACGCTTTCGTTAATTAACTGAGTTAATATGGCGGAGTAGCTCAGCTTGGCCAGAGCAGTCGGCTCATACCCGATATGTCGACGGTTCAAATCCGTCCTCCGCCAGAGAATGGGAGATATTCTGCCTGTATGGACAAAATAAAATATTACGGCATTATTTTGTTAGTTTTGATTCTTTTTTCCAGTTACGGCTGTGTCCGGGCGCGGGATTATGTAGGTTCAAGAAGAGGAAGTATTACTCTGTGCGTTAATATTCCTTTAGGAAGTGGTAAAACAGGCAAGGATTATCTCCTACTTAATAAAGGTTCTTTTTATATAGATAGAGGAGATTCTAAGAAAGTTGTCAAGTCGCGCCTGGGTATTCCTTCCCTTACGGGCAAGACGCTGGAAGGTTATGATTTTTGGCGGTATGACAGGTGGGGTTTAGAGATATATTTTGACCACGGCTATGTCTCAGGTTGGCACAAAGTGGAATTTAAACCGTAAATTAGAAAAAGATTTTTACCTTTCTTCTGCTTCTCAAGTTGCTCCCCGGCTCTTAGGAAAAGTTATTGTTAAAAAAGAAGGTAATTTTATTTTGGCAGCTCGTATAGTAGAAGTAGAGGCTTATTTGGGGAAAAAGGATAAGGCTTCCCACGCCTTTGGTGGCCGCAGAACTTCTCGTACCCAAATTATGTACGAAGAAGGCGGCCGCGTATATATTTATAAGATTTATGGTCTTTGTTGGTGTTTTAATATAGTAACCTCGGTTAAGGACGATCCTCAGACTGTGTTTGTGCGGGCGGTGGAACCTCTGGCGGGTATAGATTTAATGCGGCAGCGCCGTAAGAACAAAAATCCTTCTTTTCTTACTAATGGTCCTTGCCGGTGGACAGAGAGTTTTGGCTTGGATAAAACCTTTCTCGGACGCAAGCTTTATGCCGATAAGGAATTGTTTGTTGTCGAGGATAAAAGTTTTGCTTCTTTTGTTATAAAAAGAGACAAAAGGATAGGTATAGATTATGCGGCAGAAGACAAAAATAGGCTTTGGCGCTTTTACATAAAAGGAAGTCCCTGGGTGTCAGTTCAATAGTTAGAGTTATACTTCTGATTTAGGAGACGGACATAATTCTTCAGCTCAAATATAGCCGGCCATTCTTCTTTTCTATAAAACCCGAAAAGGGAATTATTATGCCAGAGAGGATCGGAAAAGGGAAGAGGGTGTTCTTTAAACATCTTCGTCTGGGGAACAGGCGAGAATTCAGCCAGAGAGACTTTTATGCCTTTGCGGGAAAGAAATTCAACCTCTTTTTTCAA
>JAGGSQ010000050.1 GCA_021159015.1 Candidatus Omnitrophota bacterium
AGATGCACTTGTTTCTCGTTAGGGTAGATAAATCCACTTTTAATTCTCAAATGACGGCATATTTTTTGATTTGACAATAGTTTTTTTATTTGCTATGATTAAAAAGCCGGTCGCAATCTTTTAAGCCTATGAAGAATCCCTCAAATATATTTTCTGCCTTTTTTAATGATATGCTGGGCTTATTTTCCAGTGATATCGGCATAGATTTAGGCACGGCTACCACGCTGGTGTATGTGCGAGGGGAAGGGATTGTTCTGTGTGAGCCTTCAGTGGTAGCGATTCAAAAGGAAAAAGAGACAGTTCTGGCGGTAGGAGAAGAGGCGAAGAGGATGCTGGGAAAAACTCCCGGCAGTATTGTAGCTATTCGTCCTATGAAGGACGGCGTAATTGCTGATTTTGATATTACCGAAGCTATGTTACGTTACTTTATTAAGAAAGTTCAGCCGCATAAAATTCCCGTACGGCCGCGGATGATAATTGCTATTCCCTCTGGAATTACTGAGGTAGAACGAAGAGCGGTGAAAGATTCCGCTTATCGTGCCGGAGCGCGTCATACCTTTTTGATTGAAGAGCCCCTGGCTGCTTCTATTGGCGTAGGGCTTCCCATTGAGGAGCCGCAGGGGAGCATGGTTATTGATATTGGCGGCGGTACCACGGAAATTGCGGTTATTTCTTTAGCGGGCATAGTCTTTTCGCGTTCTATAAGAATTGGCGGCGATGAGATGGATGAAGCAATAATAGATTATATAAAAAAGAATTATAATCTTTTAGTGGGCGAACGCACGGCTGAAGACATAAAGATACGCATAGGCTCTGCTTATCCGCTGGAGGAAGAGTTTTCTCTGGAGGTAAGAGGAAGAGATCTGGTAACCGGCCTGCCTAAGTTAATTAAGGTAAGTTCGGAGGAAATTCGCCAGGCTTTAGATGAGCCGATAAAAGAGATTGTGGAAGCTACTAAAATGACTCTGGAGAGGACACCACCGGAATTGGCGGCGGATTTGATAGAAAGAGGCATTGTGATGTGCGGCGGCGGGGCACTTTTGCGGGGTCTTGACAGGCTAATCTCAGAGGAAACAAGCCTTCCAGTTATTGTGGCTGACGATCCTCTTACTGCGGTAGCTTTGGGTACGGGCAAGGTTTTAGAGGAAATGCGATATTTAAAAAAGATAACTCTTGCGTCTTCCAACCGTCGATAGAAAAAAGCTGTCTTTTATAATCCCTCTTTTAATCTTATTGGCCGTTGTTTTTATCGGCCGCAAGCAGCTGACAAAATTTGTGTTTAGGCAAATGAAAGTCGCTGCCTATTTTCAAGACTTGCAAAGGAACCGCACCTTGAAAAAAGAGCTTATCCAGTTGAAAACAAAGATAGTCGAACTTAATCTGGCTCTTTCTTCCTGCCAAAGCTTGAAGCGCCAAAACCAGCGTCTACGTCAGATGCTGGGTCTGAAAAGGAAGGCGCCTTATTCGCTCGTAGCGGCCGCTATAATAGGGCAGATTCCTTCTTCCTGGCGCCGCGTTGTTTTTTTAGACAAAGGAAAAAGCTCAGGAATACAGAAGGGAGATGTGGTTTTAGATACGCAGGCTAATCTTTTGGGCCGCATTGTTAAAGTTAGCGAAGGACGTAGCCAGGCAATATTGATTTACGATCCTGATTTTAAAATAAAGGTAAGTTTAGATAACTTATATGCTCTCGCTGAGGGAAGTCTGTGGCGAGGTATGAGCCTTAAATATATACCTTATGATGTGGAGATAAAATTGGGTGATGAAGCATTTTATGTGAGTGAAGGGAAAGAAGAATGGAGAGTTAAGGTAGGCAAGGTATCTTTTGTCTATAAAGATGAAAACAGCCTCACGCAGGAAGTTTTTCTGGAACCTTATGCTTCCGCTGCAGAAAGAGAAGTGTTTGTAGCAGTGAAATAAAGCAGATATGTCTTTACTTTCCTATAGCTTACTTTTGGTGTTGGGGGTTATGTTTCAAGTTAAGGCTGGAGGAGGGATTGAGTTTACCTTAATTGTCCTGCTTCTGGCTCTGGCTTTTTTTTCTCTTACGGAGGTTGTTTTTTTGTATATTCTGGCGGGAGAATTGTTGTATTTAATCGACGCTGCTTTTTGGGGTGTAGAATTTTTTAGTTATACGATAGCAGTTGTTGTGGCAGAAAGAATACAAGCCTTCCTGGATTTTCCTCAGAAAATTCTTATAGCCGCTCCCTTAGGTATAGGGGCTTATTATTTAAGCTCTGCTTTTTATTATCATTTTTTTTCTTTAGGAGACTTTGCGGAATTTCTGGTGAAAAATACCATTGTGTTTCTGGGGATGTTTTATCTGTTTAGCTTTAGTTTTAAGAAAGACAATCTTCGCCACCAAATCAACTGGGTTTAATTTTCGCTGCGATTAAATGGAAGAGAGACTGAAAAAGCTAACTATAGCGGTGCTTCTGGTTCTGGTAATAGTATTAGGTTATTACCAGATTGTAAAGGGAGAGTATTTCTTCCATAAGTCCCGCCTTAATTATTTGAGAATAATTCCCCAGAAATCGCTGAGGGGCATTATTTATGACCGTCATCATCAAGCGCTGGTAAAAAATACCCTTTCCTTTCAAGCCTGCCTTTTTCCTCATACTCCTCAGCGGCAGAAAGTATTATCTGCTTTGAGCAGGGTTTTGCAGGTAGAGAAAAAAATCCTGGAAGATAATTTTCATAAAAATATTATCGCCCCTTTTATTCCTGTTCCTGTGTATACGTTTTCTTCTGTAGATAAAGCTATTGGGCTGGAGGAGAAAAATATTGAAGGTTTGATAATTAAAGTTGTACCACAAAGAGAGGTTGTTTCTCCTTTTGCTCTGGCTCAGGTTGTCGGGTATGTCCAGTCTATGCCTAAGGCCTTAAGCTATCTTAGAAAATACGGATTTAAGACCTATCAGGATTTCGGTATTAGCGGGTTAGAAGCTTATTATGATGATTATCTGCGCGGCAAAGAAGGAGGAGTACAGGTAGAGGTAAATTCGCGGGGAGAAGTACGGGGGGTGCTGGGGAAAGTGAAGCCGCAAAAGGGAAAAGATTTGTTTACGAGCCTGGATTTAAGAATGCAGGATTTGGCTTACCGTCTGCTGGAGGAGAAAAGGCAGCGAGGGGTAATTTTGCTTATGGACCCTTATAGCGGCGAAATAATGGTGATGGTTTCTTATCCTTCTTTTAATGCTAACCGAATTTCAGATGCTGGCTATTTCCGGCGTCTGCGGCGCAATTCCGGACATCCTTTTCTTAATCGTTCTCTGCAGGGCGAATATCCGCCGGGTTCAGTTTTTAAGCCGGTGGTGGCTTTGGCGGCGTTAGAGAAGAAGAAAGTCAGCCTGGCTACCAAATTTTTCTGCGATGGCACCTTTAATTTTAAAGGCACCAAATACCGCTGTTGGTCGGCGCACGGCTGGCAGTCTCTCCTGGGGGCATTGGCCGTATCATGTGATATTTATTTTTACAATTTAGGCTTGCGCGTAGGTGCGGAGCCTATTGTATATTATGCCAGAATGTTGGGGTTAGGCGCATTGAGCGGGGTTGATTTACCGCAGGAGCGGAGGGGGCTTTTGCCTTCGCCGGCCTGGAAAAGGCATAAGCGTCATCAGAGCTGGTATAAAGGCGATACGATAAACCTTTCTATCGGCCAGGGCTATCTTCTGGTTACACCCCTGCAGATTGCCCGCTTGATGAGTGTGTTTGCTAACGGCGGGTATCTGGTGCGGCCGCATCTGGTAAGTAAGATAGAGAGTGTTTCTTTGGGGATAAAGAAAGAGAAGCTGCACTTGAATCCGGCCAGTTTAAGATGGGTGGGGAAAGGAATGCGCTTTGTAGTAAGTAGAGAGAATGGTACCGCTCATATTCTGGAAGACTTAGGCCTGGAAATAGCAGGTAAAACCGGTACGGCCCAGACTTCCTCGGGCCCCTCGCACGGCTGGTTCGGGGGATTCTTTCCTTACCATAATCCTAAGTATGTGATAGTAGTTTTTTTAGAAAATGGCAAATCGAGCCACAACGCCTGTATTCTGGCAAAAGAATTCTTAAAAGAGGCTAAAGATAAAGGATGGCTGAGCAATAATGAAACTCAATAAACTCATAGATTTAAAGCTCATAGTTTCTCTTTTAGGGATTCTAATCTTTTCCTTGTTGAGCCTCTATAGTGCTTTGCATACACAAGGAGAATTTTCCGGACGCAATATATTTCTACGACAAATTATCTGGCTGGGGCTGGGAGGCGTTGTCTTAGGAATATTTTATCTGTTAGATTACTACATTCTTTATGAATTAAGCATACCTCTTTATTTGTTATCGCTGCTATTTTTAATTGCGGTAGAGGTATTGGGGCGGATAAGAATGGGGGCCCAGAGGTGGATAGAAATATTTGGAGTTACTTTTCAGCCTTCAGAGCTGGCTAAACTGGCTGCCGTTCTTCTTTTGGCGCGATTTTTTTCTGGATATTTAAAAATCCCTTACCATAACCGGCGGCATGATTTCTGGGAAGGAGTAGTAAAGCCCTTTTTGCCTTTAGGGATACTCGCCTTTTTTATTTTTACCCAGCCGGATTTAGGAACAACTTTGGTGATAGTATTCTTATTTATATTTATGGTTTTTACGCTGAGCCGTAGTCGTAAAAACGCCCTTATCATTATAAGTTTTATAATTCTGCTTATGCCGCTGGGATGGAAACTGCTTAAGCCTTACCAGAAGCAGCGCCTTATGGTTTTCCTTAATCCTTACCAGGATCCTCTGGGGGCGGGTTATACCATGATTCAGTCTAAGATAGCGGTAGGTTCGGGAAGATTGTGGGGGAAGGGGTTTTTGGCCGGCACTCAGAACCAGCTTAATTTTATTCCCGCACGCCATACCGATTTTATTTTTACGGTAGTGGCAGAAGAATGGGGATTTGCCGGATGCCTTTTGCTTTTATTTCTTTACTATGTTTTCTTAAGACGGATTTTGGCTATCGCTTTTATGACTAAAGATGAGTTTGGATGCGCAGTTTCTTTGGGAATTTTTGCCCTTTTTCTTTTTCATATATTTGTAAATATTGCCATGGTTCTGGGAGTTCTGCCGGTAGTAGGAATTCCTCTGCCTTTTTTAAGCTATGGCGGCTCTTTCACCTTAGTAAGTTTCTCTCTCTTAGGAATTGCTCTTAATGTCTACCGCAAAAGCAATTATTTCTAAATTAGCGGCGGGTCAGAAAACGTGCCTTCATTCTTTTGGCAGCGAAGAATTCCCGGGTAAACTTTTTGGCAATTTCAGGATCAAACTCTTTGCAGGAGAAAATATTTATGTAGGCGCTTCTTTCGCTTTCTGAGAAATGTCCTACAATGGAGCTAGTTTCAATTAACTGTACTAACGAGTAGCCTTTGGTATGCGGCTTTTTAAATCCAAAATAAGGAATGAGGGCTTTGCCGAATTTTTTCATTTTGATGAGACGGCAGAGTTTGTTGCTATACTGCTGGATGTATTTTTTCTGAGATATTTTTTTGAAGTCACATTCGTAGAGGTCCATAATTAATTCTTGCCCGTAAATAATCTTTTTCTTTTTCATTTTGCTATTCTCCTTGCGTATTCTGGCAGAGAGAAGGCTGCTTGCCAGATATCCGGGTTAAAATAAACAGTTTTCTCCCTTAAAAATTTTGCTTTTCTTTTTATGGTTGCTAAGTTAATTTTTCGGGGGTCTATTTTGTCCGAAGCCATTACAAATGAAAATAGACCGCCGATATAAGTGGGAACGGAAGAAAGATAGATATTTGCGTATTTAAATTCTTTCTTAAGTAAGCGGAAATTAGAACGTAATTCTTCTTTTTGCAGGATGCTGGAACCACTCTGGCGGGCTAGTAAGCTTTGGGGTTTCATTATTTTGTGAAGATGGTGATAAAAGTTAGACGAAAATAGCACTTTTGCCGGCCCGATAGGGTCAGGAGAATCTATGAGAACTGCATCAAACTTCTCTTTAGTGTTTTTTACAAACTCTGCTCCGTCTTCAATAATGATTTGTGTGCGTGAGTCCGCGAAAGCTTTTTGGCTGATAAAAGGAAGATACTTTTGGGACAATTTTATTACTTTTTCGTCAATCTCTACTAAAACTGCTTTTTTAACCGTTTTATACCTCAGAACTTCTCTTAAGACTCCTCCGTCCCCGCCGCCAATGATTAATACTTTCTCTGCCCGGGGGTGGCTTAGCAGAGGTATATGGGTGAGCATTTCGTGATAAAACGCTTCATCTTTCTCGGTAGTCTGAATAGTTTTATCTAAGATGAGAGCGCGGCCAAATTCATAAGTATCAAGAATTTCTATATCCTGGAGGAGGGTTTTTTGACGGAAAACAGTTTTTTTTATTTTTAGCCCGACTTTTATATGAGAGTGAAGCTCTTCGAAGAACCAGCGGTTTTTCATTTTCTTATAGTATGCCTCGTTTTAATTCTGCTATTTGCATATTATCTGAACCGAAATATTCTTTGAGGACAGGAATGGCTTTATAAGGGTCGACTTCACCACAGACAAAAATATCAATGGCGGCATACTGATATTCCGGCCAGGTATGAATGCTGATATGCGATTCCTGAATTATGGCTACGCCGGATATTCCTCCTGAGGGAGAGAACTGATGCAGGTCAATTTTTAAAAGAGTGGCGCCGCAGGCATCTACGGCCTGACGCAGAGCTTTTTCAATCAGGGGAAGGGAGGAGAGGTTTTTGGCTTTCCATACTTCTATAACTAAATGTACCCCGGCATACTTTACATAACCGTTGGTACTGCAAAATTCCTTTTTCTCTTCCCTGGTAACCATTGTTAAGTTTATTGTCTGAGTCTGAGTCCATAAACTAATTTTATATATAC
>JAGGSQ010000003.1 GCA_021159015.1 Candidatus Omnitrophota bacterium
TATTAAAACTTATCTGAGGTTCTTGCGTCTATCAAGTTTAATAATATTATAGGCCTACTTCCTTAATCGGCAAGTTTTATTTAATGTTTATAAAAAACGCCTAATATTTTTCCAGGCACTCAGGATTGCCTGGCTGCTGGAATTTTGAGGGTTTTCCTTTACGAGAATTTTTTGTGCGGCAATTGCCAGAGGGATATCCCGGTCAAAAGGCACCTTTCCCACAACCTCAACATTCCTCTTACGGCACTTTTCTGCAATTAAGTCTGTATTATCTTCGTTTATATCAAACTTATTTATTATTACCAAAGCTGGCAGGCGAAAATGAGAACAAACATTAAGTAGCCGCTCCAGGTCCGATATAGCAGACAAAGACGGCTCAGTAATAATCAAGGCAAGATTTGCCCCACTTAAAGAAGATATCAAAGGACACCCTATTCCTGGCGGGCCATCTACAATAATATATTCCGCTCTTTTTTCTAAAGCAAGATTTCTGGCTTTTTCCTTAACCAATGTTACTAAGCGGCCGGAATTCTCTTCTAGAACTCCCAGACGAGCATAGACAAAAGGTCCGTAAGTCGTATCAGCCACAAACCACTCGCCGTTCTTGCCCTGATAAGAATTGATGGCTTCCTGGGGACATACAAGCCGGCAGGCACCGCACCCCTCGCAAGCTATCTCTTTAATGCGAAATTTATCTTCCTCTTTCACTACAGCCTCAAACCGACATACTTCCTGGCAGCGGCCGCAACCTATACACTTATCCTCTTCAATAAAACACTTCTGAGCGCTGATAAAGTCGCCCTTTTCTTTAATCTCAGGTTTAAGTAGAAGATAGAGATTGGCGGCATCAACGTCGCAGTCCGCCATTATTTTATTTTCTGTCAGATAAGCAAGACTGGCTGAAAACATTGTCTTGCCCGTCCCGCCTTTACCTGAGACAACTACTACTATTTCTTTCATACCTCTGCTTCTATTTTCTCTTTCAGCGCTACAAAAATTTCTTTTAATTCTGCCAAATCAACAAAAGTTTTTCCCTGCGAGTAACGATAAGCAAGCTCATGCGAAAAAGGTATTTCTGATAAAAGCGTTATTTCCTCTTTCTTCAGATAATCATACACCTGACGACCGCCTAAATCGCTACGGTTTATCACCACGCCAAATTTAATCTTAAGCCCGCGGCACATCTCCACCGCCAGACGCAGGTCATGCAAACCAAAAGGAGTGGGTTCCGTTACTAAAACTGTGTAATCACTTCCCTCTACTGCCTCCACTACCGGACAAGATGTACCAGGAGAAGCATCGATAATAACATCCTTACGGGGGTCAATCTTTTTTTTAACTGCCTTCACCAACGGCGTAGGCGAAGATTCTGATTCTCGCAGCAGGCCTCGGATAAAATGAATATTGCCGCACTGCCCCTCCTCTACCACCCCTTTTTCTACTTCTGTTTCTGTTATAGCCCCCGCTGGACATACCAAAGAACAGGCACCACAGGAATGACAAAGTTCATAAAATACAAGAGCCTTCCCTTTTGTCTGCGGCGGGCGGGGAGAAACAATAGCAATAGCATTGTAAATGCAAACTTGGGCACATTTCTGACAATAAATGCATTTATCGCTGTCAATAACCGGTTTGAGCAGGTTTAATTTTTCTTTTTTATCGAGCGGACACTTAAGAAATATATTGGCGTTAGGTTCCTCTACATCACAGTCAAGAAACTGGATATTCTTGTCCTCTGCCCAGAGTAAAGCTAAATTTACTGCAACACTAGTCTTTCCCGTTCCGCCTTTGCCCGAGGCAACTGAGATTATCATTCTTTCCGGCTTCTTAGGCGCGCATCATTTTAGCGCCGCATTGAGGGCAGGTCATATTATAGCAGGGATTACCAAATTCATGCGGTAGCCTCGCCCCGCACTGCGGACATACACATTCCCCTCCGGGGCCGGCTCCGGGACGATTTCCGCCGCCCATACCTCTGCCGCCGCCCATACCTCTGCCGCCGCCCATACCTCTGCCTCGGCCCATGCCTCGACCTCTTCCGCCCCCTAAAGGCCCTGTTCCATCACCAAACGGCATAACTACCTCCTGGTTTTAAAGCTCTGGCTTTAAAGCTTCTATCTTCCTTATTAAATCTCCCACTTCTTTCTTTAAAGAAACAACCTGATTTCTCAATGAAGAATAGCTGCTTCTACCTTCTGGTATCCTTAAAGAAATAGCCCCAAAAGGACAAGCTCTCAGACAGGCGCCGCAGCCGATGCATCTTTGGCTGTTAATTACTACCCGCCCGGCGGAAAAAACAATTGCCTCCTGCTGGCAAGAACCGATACAGCGCAAACAACTTCTACACCGGGCATAATCAATTACTGCTTTTCTCAATTTCTTCTATCCTTCTCTTTATAAAATCCAGTTGCTGTTGCAAATTATCCATCTGAGCTTTTAACATTTTCATTTCTTCTTCTTTAGAAAGAGGCGGCGGGAAATTTCCTCCCAGCCAGCCTCGGCCCATACCTCTGCCCATACCTCTGCCGCCGCCCGGCGGAAAGCCAACTGACGGCTGATTCAAGCCAAAATGGTCTCCTACATTACTGGAAGAAACAGCCTGAAGCTGACCTTTTTCAAACTTTTCAATGGCTTCTTTTACTTTCATATTAGCCAAACCTACTATTACTTTGATGCCGACCTGAGAAAAAACCTGGTAAGAATTGGGCCCCACATTACCAGTTAAAACATAATCTACTCCCTGATTAGCTACAAACCCTGAAGCAGCAATGCCCGCCCCCGAAGCAGAAGAAGCGCTCTGATTAGCTAAAGCCTTAAAGTTTTTAGATTCTGTGTCATAAATAATGAAATAGGCGCAGCGCCCAAACCTCACATCTACCCCTGAATCTAAACTGTTACCCTGCGCACTGATGCAAATTTTCATAAAACCTCCTTAAACTTAGTTTTGCATTATCCTTCTAACTCCTTTATCCGCCTCTCAATTTCCTCCAACTGAGACTTTAGGTTTTCTGCCTGCTGCATTAGATAATTCAGTTCCTGCTCCTTAGTGAGATTCTGAGAAGCAAAAGAACCTTGGCCCCAAAGGGGTACAAACCTTCCCTGCCGTTGATAATTCTGCCAGAAAGCATTAGCCTGAGGTGTAGACCAACTTCCTGTAGTCAGAAACTGGGCCCCTGGCGGCACCGTCCCCCATCCGGGAGAATAGCCAAACCTCATCCAGCCAGGAAGACCTGTAGCGTAGTACATATATCTGTGTCCTCTTCCGCCAAACATCTCTAACCTCCTTCCTTTGTTCTATTTACCTTTCTCTTCTGTTTGGGTTTTACCTGTATATCCACTAGCGGCGGGAAAAGCTGGCATACCATAATCGACCCAGCCATAACCCCGCGTGGGTCCATAAGCCCACCACCAACGCGGCAGCCAGGGAAAATAGCGGCAGAAGGGATAGGGATTACCTCTTCCTCTGTCAAAATAAAAAGGCCCCTGGTAATATCCAGTATAAAAAGGATAGCCCCATTTCCAAAATCCTCTGCCAAAAAAATGTCTCCCTCTCATAACTCCTCCTTCTTACTTTTTTGACAACGGGCACATAATCCATAAAAATGAAGCTGATGAGAATCTATGGCAAAATCGTATTTCTTCTTCAAGGCTTTTTCTATGCGCCTAAAAAGTTCCTCTTCTTCTTTAGTAAAGTCAGAATAGTTAATGATGCGGCCACACTGGCGGCAAACTAAATGGTGATGGTGAAAATTTTGGTCAGCTAATTCATAACGCGCCCGTCCGTCGCCAAATTCAAACCGCCGCAGTATTCCCTCTCTCCGCAGCAAGTCCAGAGTGCGGTAAACGGTAGCAAAACCAGTACGAGGATAGAGCTTCTGCACCTTCGTAAACACATCTTCGGCGCTCAAATGACCTCTTTGAGTAGTAAAGATGTTAATTATATAGCGGCGTGGCAAAGTAGGCGGCGGGCCACCCCCTCTAAAATTTTGGTGCAACCAACCATAACCGCTTCGCATTTTTCTCTCCTTATTGATAATGATTCTCAATAGAGTATATCCGAATATTACCTCAATGTCAAGAGGAAAATCACCAATAGCGGACTATCCTACCCCTCTAAAATTCTCTTGTATTCCCAGGGCATAACCTTGGCAAATTTAGATACATTATGAAAATCTGTTCAATAACGGGTTCGGACTTCCCGGCCCCCTCACCAATATCAGAATTATCCACAGGAACTTTTCGCCATCCAAGAAGCACCTGGCTTTCTTGTTCGATTATTCGCTCGAATACTCGTTTACAGAAGATGCGTTCCTCTCTGTCCTACGGCAGGAAGACAAGACCCGTTCCATATTCTCCATCAGAAGGAAGATTGATTTTAGCCTCATCCGCCACAATCTGAAAGAACTCAGGGGGAATTTGTAAAAGTATACCTGCTCCGTCTCCAGTCTCCGGGCCTGCTCCCACTGCACCTCGGTGTGCAAAACGCCTCAGGACACTAAGAGCATCTTTAATAATCTTGTTGTTTCTTCCGCCTTTAATATTGCAGAGAAACCCTACACCGCAGGAGTCCCGCTCATTTGCCGGGTCATATAAGCCTTGTTTCGCAGTTAATGATTTATACCGCATGGTGTCTGTTTAAATTATCCGCCTCTTAAATCAAAAGCATTAATATTCCCAGAGTTTTTCTTATAATCCGAAAGAATTCTTCATATATTCTCCCGCCTCTTTACCATAAAAAAGCCCGATTTCCTAAACTTAGAAATCGGGCTTCATTGCCTCTTAAACTTCTTTGTTAGCTGTTTATAACATAGAGCAAGCCTTTGTCACCCTATAGAATGGGGAGGTATGTATTTATTTCATATTCATGAACCCTTCTTCTATATTCATCCCATTCAATTTTTTTAGCTGTTATAAGGTTGTTGAAGATATGCTCTCCCAGAATCTCTTTAAGCAGCTGGCTTTTTTCTGCTATTTCAATGGCTTCTATCAAACTTCCCGGCAGACATTTAATGTTAAACTCTTGCATTTCTTCAGACGTTAAGTGGTAAACATCCCTTTCCGTAGGTTCAGGCAAGGGGTATTTTTCCTCTATCCCTTTTAACCCTGCACTTAGCATAGTAGCAAAAGCCAGATAAGGATTACAGGCGGGGTCAGGCGAACGAAATTCGACACGAGTTGCTTTTTCTCTACCGGGTTTATACATGGGGACTCTTACCAGAGCGCTGCGGTTGCGCTGTGCCCAGCATATATACACAGGCGCCTCATATCCTAAGACAAGCCTTTTGTAGGAATTTACCCACTGGTTGCATACAAAGGTAATTTCTCTTGCGTGCCTTAGAATACCTGCAATGTATGATTTTGCTTCTTGAGATAGAAAGTATTTATCTGTAGAGTCAAAGAAAGCATTAGTGCCCCCTTTGAACAGAGATTGGTGAGTATGCATGCCGCTTCCGTTTACCCCATAAATTGGTTTAGGCATAAAAGTAGCATACAATCCGTGTTCCTGGGCAATCTCTTTTACTACCATGCGATAGACCATTACCGTATCCGCCATAAGAAGAGCTTCTTTATAACGCAGGTCTATCTCGTGCTGAGAAGGGGCAACTTCATGGTGGGAATATTCAACTTCAATACCCATCTGCTCTAAAGTAAGGATGATCTCTCTTCTCACCTCATTCCCTGCATCAAGAGTTGTAATGTCAAAGTAACCTCCTTCGTCAATAATTTGGGTGGACTTTTCATCTCTGAATATAAAAAACTCAAGTTCCGGGCCGATGTAGAATTTATAACCTTTTGACTTTGCATTCTCAAGAATCTTTTTCAAAATATAGCGGGAGTCTCCCCCGTAAGGAGTGCGGTCAGGGTTTAAGATATCACAGAGCATTCCTGCTACTGCCTTTTCTTTAGGCCGATAAGGAAGAAGCATAAACGTGGAAGGGTCAGGCATAGCAATCATATCCGACTCATCTATTCTTGCAAATCCTTTGATTGACGAGCCGTCAAACCCCATTCCGTCATTAAGAGCCCCTTCAAGCTCTTCTTTAGTAATTGCAAAACCCTTCATCTGGCCTGTTATATCAGCAAACCACAAGCGTATAAACTTTACATCACGCTCTTTTACAATTTTTAAAACATCTTTTTTAGAGAGTTTGCCGTCCACTTCCTCCTCCTTTTTACTATTCCCTTTGTTTTAAAAGGATTTTTGGAAATCAACAGGTTAAGCCGACCTTGGCTGGTACTCACTTGGTACGGAATAAAAACAACCTCATTTGATATGGTATCCTTGCCGAGCTTTCTCTTTTTTAAAAGAGAATATCATAATAGCCGTTTTTTCTTAATTGTCAATATTTTTTCAGACAAGTGTAGTTGCAATATAGAAATGTTAATTTTTATTTTTCAACATACCTCTCCCTGTACAGGAAGTGTGCAAGAATTTTTACTGTTCCTTTGAATTATAAAGAGTTGAGCGTGGTTCTTTGCGTGAATTGAGACATCAAAAAAGGCGGGATCTATAATGGACCCCAAAAACTGGACAGAGTAATAAGGTGGATGTTAGTCTGAAAAAAGAGGAAGGAGGAAGGGAAAAGATGGGCAACATCCGTAAGAGGCACAGTGGGGCATTCAAAGCTAAGGTAGCATTGGAAGCATTAAAGGCAGAGAAG
>JAGGSQ010000016.1 GCA_021159015.1 Candidatus Omnitrophota bacterium
TCTAATTATGGAGGGTTAAGCCTTTATGAATTTACACACTTTTGTTGACAGAATCATCTTCTTAATAATGAGCAAATTCCTCTTTCAAACTTAGGAGGGAGAACGCCTTCTGGTCTCTTATTTCTTAGAAGAAAAGCTGAACTTAACTTTCCTAGTATCTCTTGTGGCCATGACGATAAGGACGCCTTCTATTTTTTTCTATTTTTTTCACAATAGCCTCTTCTAGGTCAATGCGTTTGCGGCCACAGTAATCAAATATGCGAATGCAGCAATCTGCTAATTCCTCCGCTAGCTCCTGCCGCGAGCGGCGCTGGCGCAATACCTCTAACGCTTCTGAAAGCTCGGAATGCATAAGCGCAATTAACTCTGCATCATTACGGCGCCTATCCCACCAACCTTTTTCTTTAGCTATCTGGTAACAAATTTCTACCAGTTCTCTAATCTGACCTTTGGGCATTTATAATTACCTCCGCTTTTTGCTGGTATTCTTCAGGTACAAGTATTTTAACTCCTCCCAATCCATCAAAAGTAATTCCATAAAGAAGTCCTATTGTTTCTCTCTGCAGCTTCACAGGAATATTTTCTGACTCCAATTTTGTTTTAATAATCTGGGCCCGGAAATATTCACTCTCAGTAACAACTACCCACATAATATCATTACCATACCTAACTTTCTAACATCCTCTCTAAAGGCCGGCGGGCGCGCTCGATTAAAACAGGCTTAAGCCTTACTTCTTCTTTAAGCAAAGTTAGTGCCTCATAAAGCTTGGCCAAAGTTATCTTTTTCATGCCTTCGCATATCGCTCCAGGTTTAAGGGCGTAAAATTTCTTACGGGGAAATTCTTTCCTCAGGCGGTAAAGCATACTTATTTCTGTGCCGATAACAAATTCCCCCTCGCTGCTTTCTGCGGCCAGCTTAAGCATGCCGGAAGTAGAAAGAGCATAGTCAGACGCTTCTATTACCTCTAAAGGTGATTCCGGATGAACTACAATCTTGGCCCGAGGATAAAGCCGGCGTGCTTTTTGGACATCTCTTAGCAAAAACCGGTGATGAACGTAGCAGTTACTTGCAGGCAGAACTATCTTACGCTTAAGCCGCCAGGCAACAAAGCGGCCTAAATTTATATCAGGAACAAAAATAATCTCTTCCCCCCTTAGTCCCTCTACTACCTCCACGGCATTAGCAGAAGTACAACAATAATCAGACAAGGCTTTAATTTCTGCTGAGCTATTTACATAACAAACCACTTTTGCCTCTGGATGCTGCTGCTTAAGCCTTACCAATTCTTCTGGCCTCAGACCTTCCGCCAAAGCACAGCCAGCCTCTCTATCAGGAATAATTACTTTTTTATCAGGATTGATTATCCTGGCTGTCTCAGCCATAAAATATACGCCACAAAAAACAATTATTTTTCTGTCCCTGAGTTTCCTTACTCTTTTTGCCAGCTCCAAAGAATCTCCTAAAAAATCAGCTACATCCTGCACCAAAGGAAGCTGATAATTATGGGCGAGAATTACTGCCTTCTTCTCTGCTTTAAGGCGTGCTATTTCTTCTTTTAACTCCTGCGTTCTCAATTTATAATTCCTCCTCCCAGAACCATATTACGCCAGTAAATTACGCCGGCCTGCCCCGGTGCTATTGCTGTCTGAGGACAGACAAAAACTACCCGCAGGCGCAGACCAACTCTTTCTAAAAAAGCCTCTTGGGGCTGGCTACGGTACCTAATACTCACCTTAGCCTTAAAAGGCAGGGGCTGTGTAAACAGATTCAATTGACTCAAAACCAACTCTTTTTTTGCCAGCTTTTCTTTCTCTCCTACTATCAGCGTATTATCGGCTGGCTGTTTCTTCAAAACATACAGCGGCTGTGGCCAGCTAATACCTAAATTCTGACGCTGACCAATAGTATAAAAAAGATGTGAGGGATGCTCACCAAGAACTTCGCCGTTATAGTAGAGGATTCTCCCTGGGCGAATAAGCTGCGGCACTTTTTCTTTTAAGAACTGGCGGTAGTCGTTTTTTATAAAACATATATCCTGAGTAGGATGCAGACGCAGAAACGGTAAGAGGCCATAAGACTTAGCTAAAGCCAAAACTTGCTTTTTATCCAGGGTGGCCAGAGGAAACTTTATCTTCTTTAACCAGGCGGGCTTTAAACTATAAAGAAAATAACTTTGGTCATAGAAAGAAGGGTGTCTTTTAATAAAAAAACGCCCTTGTCTGCGGTTATAAACAATATTAGCGTAATGGCCTGTGGCAATGAAATGACATCTATAATTGAGAGCCTCCTTTATCAAAAAAGCAAATTTAATTTTGCGATTACACAAGAGACAGGGATTAGGCGTCTTCCCTTGCACATACTGCCTGACGAAATAATCAACTATATCTTTTTGGAAGAGACGACGCAGAGAGCGGACGTATATTTTGATTCCTAATACCTCAGCCAGGCGCGGCAAATTCATCCTGCCGTCTTCCATCCCTATGTCTAAATGTAAACCAATGACGTTGTAACCTTGCCTTTGCAAAAGTAAAACTGCTACCGCCGAGTCCACGCCGCCGCTCAAACCCACCAGAACCGCCGGCTTACGCATTTCGCTAAAAAGAAATGGTTATGGCTTTATAAGGACAGACACCGATGCAAATGCCGCAGGCGAGGCATTTTTCCTGAAAGAACTCTACTTGAAGACTTTCTGAGTCATACCTGAGGGCTTGAGTAGGACAAAGAGCTACGCACAAACCACAATCTACACAGTGCTGGTGGTCTAAGACAATATCTTCACTTAACAACTGGATTTTTACGCCGCTCTTTTTCAAATAATCAACGCCGCGCTGATAATCATCATCCTTGCCTTTTAACTCCAGAACCAGAATCCCTTCTTCGGCCGGACTCACTTCGGCTTTAAGAATGTTAAACTCCAGATTAAAATCCTTAGCCAGGCGCCAGACTACTGCCCGGTCCACCATTTCTTTGGGAAAACGCAAGACTATACGCTTAGTTATCATAAAGGCCTCTCCTTAAAAGGACGCGGTGCATGACCAGTACGAGGAAAATCGCCCACTTTCTCTGTGAGCAGAAATCTGCCTTCTTTTATCCACTCTTTTAACTCTTTCATAATCTGACGTGCCTTGCGTAGAGAAGAAAAAGAGCTGGCCGGTATTTCTTTTCCCTTTAAGATTATGCGGCCGCTTTTTAAATCCCGGTAGCTAACTTTCGCCAGGACTTTTTCCCTGCGGTTAGGATAATCATAAGCATAATCAACTACTGGTGCATATATGTCTTCGTCCTTAACTAATAAATATTTTAACGTTTCCTCATCTGTAAGCGGCAGAGCTACACCAATGCCTACAGCCAAGCTTACCCCATAGCCTTGGATAGAAGCACCCCTAATGAATTCTTTTGACATCTGTTTTAGATCTCCTATCACTGCTATACTGCCTCCTGCTTCCTGTGGCACGCCCTTATCACTACGCGGGGGGCTGGCGTTAAATTGCGTACCCCACCAGACAACATAACCCACACCTCCTCCCAAAAACAGACGCGTGCCAATACCAATATGGCGAAAATAAGGGTCGCAAAGCAGAGGGCTGAGGCATCCGGCGGAAGAAAAAGTAGCATTACCAAACTCTGGCCGCAACATACCCATATAGGTATAAATTATACGTGAGGAAGAATTTACTGCTACATTATAATTTTGATAAGCATTGCGTATATTAAAAAGGTTCGCTTCATTAAGGTCTTTTATATTAACATAACTCTGCAGACTGCGACGGGGATAACAATCTGTGCCGTAGGTAAAAGCTTCTAACACTATGTCCTTACCTGCTACTAAATCTTCGATTATATGACCGCCGCCGTAGGAAAATTTCCCCGGATAAACGCTATTACGTGGCCCATCTTCAGGAAGGGCTGATGCACCCAGAAACAGGTCAGCCGCGGCAAACGCAGCATAAGCCGGCACATTATTCAGAGTTACCTTCCCTCCGCCCAATTTTATTTTAGGAGAAGTATGTCCTATATTGAAATATATCCCTGAAGAGCACATAGGACCGAAGGTCGCCGTAGTAACTACATCTATTTCTTCAAGCAACTGGCGCGAAGATTTTTCTTCTGCTAGCGCCAAGAGTTCCTCCTTAGTTATTACCACTGCTTCTTTCTTTTTAATTTTCTCGTTAATTTCTTGTATGCTTCTCATCTTAACCTGCCGCTTTCTTCTCTAAAGTTTCAATGCGTTTCTCCAGACGATGGACTACTTCAATAATCGGATCTGGAAGCTTGTTGTGGTCTAAATCTACACCGCTCACCTTTTTAGGCTGTTTATTTTCCACTACTCTGCCCGGCACTCCCACTACCGTAGAATTAGCCGGCACATCCTTAATAACTACACTGCCCGCTCCAATACGCGAACCTTCTCCTACCTTAATTGGCCCCAAAAGCACCGCACGCGCCCCAATTACTACTTTGGAAGCAATAGTAGGATGACGCTTGTGTTTTTGGCGCGAAGTACCGCCCAGAACCACCCCTTGATAGATTAACACATCATCACCAATTTCGCTCGTCTCACCAATTACTACCCCCATGCCATGGTCAATAAAAAATCTACGGCCGATTTTTGCCCCGGGATGAATCTCAACTCCCGTGAAAAAGCGGCTGAGGTGAGATATAAACCTTCCTAAGGTAGTAAGCCCCCGTCGCCAGAAGAAGTGCGCCAGCCGATGGCACCAAACAGCATGCAAGCCCGGGTAGCAAAAAATAACCTCTAAAGTAGTACGCGCGGCAGGATCTTCACGAAAAACAGTAGTTATATCTTCTTTTAAACGAGAAAAAAAACTCATCTTTGAGGCAGGTTGTTAAGAATCAGAATTAGGCAACCTCTATTGATTCTTCTTTCTTAAAGCAATCTATCAATTCCTGCGGTGTTTTAGCTTCCAGTAAACTTGCCCGAAGAGATTCCTTTTTAAGAATACGTGTCAGGTGAGCTAAAATTTTCAAATAACTCTGAACTTCGGCTTTAGGTGTAGCCATAAGAAAGACCAATCTCACTGGTTCGCCATCTAAAGCTCCAAACTCTATACCTTCCTCGGAACGGCCTACGGCAATGACAAAAGTATCCACGACATCTGTGCGAGCATGAGGTAGAGCTAAGCCTAAACCTATACCTGTCGTTCCCAAAGCTTCTCTTTCAAACACATCTTCCATAAATTTTGAAAAGTCTTTAATATGTTCGTCATTGCGGAAAACTTCCGCCAATTCCTTTATGGCTGCCTCTTTCTCTTTAGACTCTAAGGATAACTTAATATAATCTTCCCTCAAATAATCGGAAATTTTTACCATACTTGTCCTCCTTTTCGCTAAAACTAAAGGTAGAGTATTGCACAATTTATTAGGCTTGTCAAGGCACAAATCCTATCCCTAAAACAATATCAAATTTCAGCCCACCAAAGCCTCTATGTTTGCTTCTACGTTAGATAAAGAAAGCCAGGGGTTTCTGCGAATTTGCTTATTATATGGAAGAGGAAGCGTCGGAATGCTTTTAAACTCTATGTTTATAATTTTTTTCGCTCCCAGGAACCCCACGCTTTAACCCGGGCGGTTTCCATCTGTTGAAGCTTGCTAATTTTTATCCACCTTCACAAGATACAGAAGCTTGTAAGGCATTTCATTATTTTTATTTAGGTTTGTTATTTTCCTCTCTTCGATAGAAACGTATTGTTTATCAGTTAGATAATTTTAGCATAAGACGGCCCTAAAATTTAAAAAATTTAGATTTTATACCTTCTGCAGCTAAGTCAACGCCGCCTCCCTCTTTGCACGGATCGACACTAGCGCTAAAAGTAATATCTTTTTTTATTTTTATCTATTTTTCATCTAACACAAAAATAGCTGCCCGCCGAAGCCCCGAAGGAGCGAAAGAGAATCCGCTGAAATGCCTCATTATGCAATTATAATTTTTTTATACGTAGAAGCATTTCCTTATAAACCTCTTCGTCACGACGCATGCCTACCTTTAATACCAATATCTTAATTGTATCTTTTTCTATTC
>JAGGSQ010000044.1 GCA_021159015.1 Candidatus Omnitrophota bacterium
TAGCATATTCATAGCTTCTTAAAGTATTGCCGTCAGCATCTCTGTCGGTACGCGTATAGCCGCTTACTCGCCCATTTTCATCATAAGTAAAGCCGGAATAATCATATATTCTCATTATATTGCCGTCGGCATCTCTGCGGATAAGCTTGTAGCTTTTAAGCTTTCCGTTATCATAACGTGAGGTGTAAACATAGTCGTCTATCCTGATAATATTACCATTAGCGTCCCGTACATAATGGTAGTAACGCAAGAGATGGCCATATTTATCATAAGTTCTTATGCCCCGCGAATCGGATATGGTCTTTGTCTTCCCGCCCTCTGTAAGATGTTCGATTATTCCGGTCTGGTTGTTGTAATAATACATTCTTTGCGTGGGCCCCACATAGAGATTAGTATCTACTTTAAACCAGGAAGGGCTGGTAATAGGATTAGTGATAACATTGCCAAAGAAAGGATTATCGCCAGAGGCAGGCCCCATATGAGCATTATCAAGCTTCTCGGGATAAGGAAATATAACCGCCGTAAAGAAAATAAAGAAAAATAAAACCATTAATACTTTTACTTTACTCATAGCAGCCTCCTCCCCGCCACAAAATATTTAAGAATATAAAGGAAGGAATACTTACAAAAATTCTTGCCGCCTCAGGAAAAAGCAGCCAATTAGCCATTTTTTTAACCTATAGAAATCATAACATAAAATATTCCAGAAATCAAGCCTACTTACAAAACCGTATTTGCATTTGTGAGAAAATAAAAAGCCCCTTTCCCTTAAATAAATAATAAGGAAAAGGGGCAATTCTTCTCGTTAGATGTCAATTACCATGCGCCTGTGTTGTTACAGACACCGCCATGCTGATTAGTGTCATGAGTAGTCTTATCCAATACGCCGCTGGCAGAATTATAAGCATCATCATAAGCATCATGAACAGTAGGATGGAAAGGACATACAGGAAGCGTGCCGTCTGAAAAATAAGTATGCACAAAAGAGCTCACGTGCAAACTTGCCGGGAAAGCTTGAGTGCCGGTACTCACCGCCGTCTTAGCATAATAGGCAGACAAAGCGCTTCTAATTGCGGAAATATTCCCAGCGCAGGCAGCACATCTGGCTTCTGTTCTTAAAGAGATATACTTGGGTATAGCAATAGCGGCCAGAATACCAATGATTACAATCACCATAACCAGCTCAATCAGGGTAAAAGCTTTTCTTTTCCTCATCTTGCTCACCTCCTTTCTTAAAATTCTCTATTCTTTTACTGCAAAATATGTTCCAACTAACAATAAAAAATATCTGATACTCATAGTGCATTGCCAGTCAGTATGTTACAATAATATGACTCCACAGGGCCGCTGAAATCATCATACCTTTATCTGTGTATATAAATACACAGTGTAAATCAAACTTCACAGTAATTAAAATTGCCCTTACTTCTCTAAATGGTATTTTCTCAATTTGTTATAAAGAGCGCGGCGCGAAAGGCCCAAAACAGCAGCAACTTTTGTTTTATTACCGCCGAATTTCCTAAGATACTCCGACAAAACCTTCTTTTCTACTTTTTCTACCGTAGCTTTAATAATTGCGCTTAGAGGAGGAGGGGAAGAATCCGGGGAAGCTTCTATTTCTGCCGAAGCAGGACCTGCATTCTTGCGTAAATACAAAGGCAAAGACTCTTTGGTAAGCACCGCCTCCTTCTCCAGAACCAGGCTTCTTTGAATTACATTCTCCAATTCTCTAATATTGCCCGGCCAGGCGTAATTTAAGAATATTTCCATAGTCTCTACGGAAATTTGTTTTATATTTTTGCCAAACTGAGGGTTAAACTTATTAATAAAGTGTTCCACCAGAAGCGGGATATCATTTTTGCGCTGGCGCAGGGGAGGAAGTTTGAGCAATATGACATTCAGGCGATAGTAGAGATCGCGGCGAAAACTACCTTTTTCTACCTCCTGCCTCAAATCTTTATTAGTAGCGGCGATAATTCTGGCTTTTATCTCTACTGGTTTTATGCCTCCCAGCCGCTCCACCCTTCTCTCCTCTAAAACCCGCAGGAGTTTTGCCTGCAAGACTAAGCTCATATCGCCGATTTCATCTAAAAAAATAGTGCCCTCTTGAGCAACCTCGAATTTACCGGGTTTAGAAATATCCGCTCCCGTAAAAGCTCCTTTCTCATAGCCAAATAGTTCTGACTCCAGGAGAGTATCAGGAATAGCAGAACAGCTTATAGCCATAAAAGGCTGCCGGCGGCGGGGGCCTAAATTATGGATAGCCCTTGCTACCAGTTCCTTACCGGTGCCGCTTTCTCCTTCAATTAAAACGGTCACCTTAGAATCAGCCACTTTTCTGATAATCTCTTTTACTTCTTGAATACGGGGATCTTCTCCTATAAGGAAAGGGAAGCCTTCTAATTTCCTGCTGTTTTTAGAAGATTCGCACTTGGCAATAGCTCTCTGGATCTCGGCGCGAATTTTCTCGGGAGAAAAGGGTTTTATTAAGAAACTGGCGGCAATACCGTTAAGACCATCTATATCCAATCGCTCATCTTTATAAGCAGTAATTACTACCGGCACTAAATCAGGATAAAGCGGCAGTATTCTTTCTAAAAAGCTTATACCGTCTTCTGAAGGCATTCTTACGTCAGTTACTATCACTTTGATATCTCCTTCTGAGGACAATATTTCTTCCGCCCGGGTAGTATTAGAAGCAAAAAACAATTTATACGGCAAAGGCGCAAGAGCCTCTTTAATAAAGAAGCGTGCTCCTTTGTCGTCATCCAGGATTAATATCTTATCCATTACTCAAGGGTAAAATAATCCTTACTATCGTACCCTGCGGCACATTATCTTTGATTTCAAGGCTTCCCTTATGAAGATTTACTATATTAGAGACAACACTTAAGCCCAGTCCTATTCCTCCCTCTTTAGTAGTAAAGAAAGGCTCGAGCACTTTCTCTTTATTCTCAGCTTTTACCCCCGTACCCGTATCTTTAAACTCAACCACTACTTTTTCCCGGTCATAATCAGTAGCTAAAGAAAGCACTCCTCCCTGAGGCATAGCATCAAAAGAATTTATGATTATATTCAGGAAAGCCTGCTTAAGCAAGGAGGAGTCTCCTTTAAGAGAGGGGAGGTCACTCCGATAGTTCTTCATTATTTCTATGTTTTCCGGCTTTCTAAATTCGGCCAGTCTCAGAGATTCATCTAGAAGAATGTTAACATTTATCTCTTGAGGCTCTACATTTTTATGCCGCGGGGCTAAGGCTAAAAGTTCGGAAGAGAGGTCATCCAGACGGCCTAATTCCTGCGAAATAATAGCCAAGTATTCCCTGTGTTTTTGGGGAGATAAGTCTTCGGTTTGCAGGAGTTTAACCAAACCCTGAATAGAAAGGAGGGGATTTCTTATTTCATGCACTATACCTAAAGCCAGGCGGCCCAAAGAAGAAAGCCGTTGCGTAAGCTCTCGCTTATGCAATTCTTTTTTCAGCTGAGTTAAATCACGAAAACTCAACACTACTCCTAACAGAGTATCGCCCCCGTCTCTAAGCAGAGAAACCGAAATGCCTAAATTAACTTTAAGGTTATTTCTCGTAAGTACCTCTATTTCTAAGGAAGACACTACCCTGGAAAATAGCAAAGCTTCCCTCATAACTTCATAGAAAGGCCCATTCTCATTACAGCGGGGGAAAAGATAACTGATATCTTTTAAGGTAAGCTCAGAAGCCTCTACGCCTAAAATAGCGGCGGCGGAAGAATTAATATTAATTATTCTATTCTGCCTGTCAATAGTAATTATGCCCGAGGAGATGCTCTCTAATATATATTCGTTAAAGGAAGAAAGCATGCGGTTAAAAGCAGAGGCTAATTCTTCTGTCTCCTTATCCCCTCCCAAATCTATACTGGCAGTGTAATCTCCCTGTGATATTCTGTGAAAGAGATTAGTTATCCTCTTTAAAGGAAAAACAAGAGCATATCCCAGAATTAACCCGATAATACCGGCATAAACCAGGATAAAAACTTGATAAAAATAGAAGGAGTTGAGAAGTTTAGCATAACGGGTGTTATTAACCAGATTAATGATGCGGCTATTTTTAATAACCCCTTCTACCAGAAGAAAATTGAAGAGAGCTAAAGAAAACACAAAAAGGGTAAATATCAAAGGTATGGCTATAGCCAGGTGTAAATTAAAACGTTTCTTAAGCAGGTGCTGGAGTTCTTTCTTCATCCTCATTCTTTGTTTACCCCGTTAGAGAAAGCCACCCTTGCCGTAGACCGTTAAAGAACGAAGTTCTCTAACGGGGTTTACTTACTCTTGGGGAGAGTAAAAGAAACCTCCACCCCTCTCCCCAGGCTGGAATCAATATTAACTACGCCCCCTTGTTTTTCTACAATCTCCTTTACTAAACTTAAGCCTAATCCTTTTAATTCTCCTTGCCCCCGGGCAAAAAATCTTCGCTGATATGAGCTAAATCTCCTCGTGCAATCCCTACCCCCTGGTCTCTTATTCTTACCTTAAGAAAAGGGGTAACATTGCCTTGAGAATCAAATTCTTCTTTACAAATTATTACTACCTTGCTTCCCTCCTTGCTAGCCTTAAATGAATTAGTGAGTATCTCATATAATATATCTTTTGTCTTTTCCCGATCAGCTAAGACATATTTATTTCTCGTATTGATTATTAACTCCAGATTGACTTTTTTCTTAGCAAAATAACCTTAAAGAAAGAATGCACTTCTTTCAGAAGGTTAAAGATATTTACTTTCTCTAGAGAAAACTCCTTTGTATTTCTTAACTCACTTAACTTCAATATCTTGAGAAGGTCACTTTTAATATATTCTAAATTAGCCTGAATATCATCCAGGACTCTTTTTTGCTCTTCATTAAGTTTGCCTTTACCTCTTCCCATAAAATCCTCACCATATCCAAAGAGGCATTGAGGGGCTTTATAAGGCGGTCATATACATTAGCAATCAGTTCTCTTTTTATCCTTTCCAGTTCTCTAATTTTATTCACATCAGCCAAGACACAAAGAAGCCCTAAAGGTTCTCCGTTTTTCATCTTCCACTATGGCCCAGGAACTATTTACAGCTTCCTCAGTAAGTTTCTCCGGGGCTACAAAAATTGCCTCCTCCAGAGTCTTATCTTCGCTTCTCTGGACAAGCAGGAGCAAATGTTCCCTTTTCAATATTTTACTTATTGTCTTCCCCTTTATTTCATTGGGATTAACCTTTAGAATATCTTCAGCTTTTTTGTTAGTCAGAATTATTCTATTTTCACTATCCACCACGACCATCCCTACGGCCGATTTTCTCAATATCTTATCTAATCTATTATATTTTTTCCCCAGGTCACGGTAGGAGTTCTTTATATCTTCCAAGAGAAAGGGGCTTTCTTTTTCCACTACAGGCACATCCTGTCTCCCTACCCCATTAAATACGCCAGGTTGAGGGACAAAATTAGGGCCAGGCGTTTCTTTCGGACGCACGGGAATAAATATATTTCTAATATAACTTAGCAGGTTCTCTATTCTTTTACTATCCCATCCGTGGGCCTTAAGCTCTTCTTTAATTAAAGGCAGAAGCTTTTCCTTCTCTTCCTGAGATTCAAATGTTTCTATGCTCACCTTAGCAGCCAGAGCAAAATCTAATTTTTCCCCCGTATCTATTTTTGACACTATATCCATAACTTTTAACTTATCTTTATACTCATTTACAGCCATATAAAAAAGAGAGAGATTCTCGGAGGCTTCTTTCTCCGAATATATAAGCCGCATACGCGCCGCTAAAATTTCCCCTAAAGCATAAACCAGATGAGAAAATTTTACATTCTCCAACCTAAATCCCACCTTTCGCAGGACTTTAATAAGCCAATCTCCTAATCTTTG
>JAGGSQ010000065.1 GCA_021159015.1 Candidatus Omnitrophota bacterium
ATTATATAACATATTTTCTAAAATTTGTCAAGTATTTTTGTCAAAAATTTTAAGAAATTTTGTTAAGAATATTAGCAAAAATATTAATGAGAAAAAACCTCAAACCCCTCCTGCCTTAACCATCCTAACCTCTCTTCCTCTATCTCTATTTCTACCGCCAGCCGGCTGAAACCATCATTCTCTACCTTAATAATAGTAGCATATTGTGATAGAAGGTTAAGCTTCTGAGAAGAAGCATCTATTTGTACTTTAAGACGCACTAACGAAGAGCAAAGCAGACTTCCCATTTTCTTCTTCAGCTTTTCTATTCCCTCCTGAGTACGGGCAGAGATAAACACAGCTGCGGGAAACTTTATTTCCAGGCGGTTACGGCGGGAAGGAATAAGCCTGTCTATCTTGTTAAATACCAGAATCCGCTTTTTTCCTTCCAGACCCAGGATATCTATTATTTTTTCTACTGCCTCTATGTTTCCTTCCGGATCCTCACCGGAGGCATCAACAATATGTAAAAGCAAATGTGAAAATTTAAGCTCCTCCAAAGTAGCGGCAAAAGCTTCCCGCAGTTTAGGGGGAAGGTTTTTAATAAAACCTACCGTATCTGTAAGTATAATTTCCTGTCCTTCTATTCTTACCTTCCGGCTTAAAGGGTCAAGAGTGGTAAAAAGAGCCGCTTCTGCTTTTTGCAGACTAAAGCTAAGTAAATTGAAAAGAGTAGTTTTTCCGGCATTAGTATAACCAATTAAAGAAACTACTTTGATATTGGTTTTTTGGCGCCGCTGGCGTAAAACCTCCCGATGCCGGCTTATTTCCTTTATATCTTTTTTTAAGCGCCGGATACGCTCAGAAATTCTTCTTCTGTCTATCTCCAGTTTCTTCTCGCCCGGCCCTCTAGTACCAATGCCGCCGCCCAGGCGCGAAAGCATTATTCCTTTGCCCTTAAGGCGCGGCAAGAGATACTCAAGCTGAGCCAACTCTACCTGAAGTTTTCCCTCTGAGCTTTTAGCCCTCTTAGCAAAAATATCCAGAATAAGCTGAGTGCGGTCAATAGTCTTTATGCCCATAACTTCTTCCAAATTTGCCTGCTGGACAGGAGAAAGGTCTATATTAAAAATAATCACTTCTCCTTTCTTTTCTCTCGCTGTTTTTGCTACTTCCTCTGCCTGGCCACGGCCAATAAACAAGGCAGGAGAAACTCTCTCCACTCCCAGATAAATACCACCGCAGATAGAACATCCCGCCGAAACAGCCAAAGCCTTAAGTTCTTCCTCCTCTCCTGAAAGACGCCCATCCTGCTTCTTCCAAACTACTACCAAAAAAGCTCTCTCTTCCTTATCTGTGTTTAGCTCAATCAGTTTTTTGGCCATTTTTAGAAGACGCTTCTGAAATAATTACTTCTAAAGCCTCTCTATAGGAATTCTCATCCTCCATCTTCAGCCACCTTATACGCTTTTCCTTTCTAAACCAAGTCATCTGTTTCTTGGCCAGATGGCGGGTGTTTTTTTTAACTTCTTCTTTAGCTTCCTCCCAAGAAAGCTTCTTCTCTAAAAATTTACGGATTTCTTTTATGCCGATAAGGCCGGAAGCGGTGCGGCTTAAAGTTATGCCGGCCAGGCTCTCCACTTCCCTTACGGCTCCCTCTTCAAACATATCTTCTACTCTTTTTTCTATACGCGCATAAAGAAGAGGGCGCGGCCAAAGGAGGCCATAAATTACCATCGGCACTTTGCCCCAAAGCCCTTCTGCCTCCTTTTTTTTGAGAGAAAGCGGCCTGCCGCTGATATAATAAACTTCCAGGGCCCGAATAATACGGCGCAAATCAGAAGGAGATATCTTTTGAGCAGAAAGGGCGTCTATTTTCTCTAACTTACGATAAAGATGTTCGGTACTTTTTTCTTCAGCTTCCTTCCTTAAGCGCCGGCGGATTTTTTCATCCTTTCCTGCTCCGACAAAAATGCCGTCTAAAAGAGCTTTCAAATAAAGGCCGCTGCCCCCGCAGACAATAAAGCGCTTGCGGGGACGGGGTAAAATAATATTTTTTACCTCCTGCTGGTAGCGAAAAACATCATACTCCTCCTCTACTGAGATTATATCAATCATATGGTGCCTTATACGCTGGCGCTGAAGCGGTGTGGGTTTAGAATTAAGAATATTAATCTGGCGGTAAAAGAGCATGGAATCGCAGGAAATAATCTCGGCACCGATTTTTTCCGCTAAAGCCAGAGCCAGCCTGCTTTTACCTGCGGCAGTAGGGCCGGTAATAAAAATAAGGGGGTAATCCATCAGGGAAAGATACGGAAAGGATAGCCTTTTTCCGCTAAGTTTTTAGCCAGAGCTTCAACCTCTCCTCTCTGGCTAAAGCTTCCTACTCTTACTTTATAAAGAGAATTCTCATGCACCACCTCGGGGCGGAAGCCGTCCGCCCGGAGCCTATCGGCAATACGTGCGGCATTACTTTTCTTAAGAAAGGCCCCAATCTGTATATAGAATTTAAAACCCCGCCTCTCCAGGGTATTTATCTGTGGATATTCCAAAGTATTGCGGCCGGCCTTCTTCAAGAGTCCCATATAATATTTTTTCTTATCCCATTTTCCCAACTTCTCTTCCGCATAAGCCAGACGCAGATAGACCATATTTTTGTAACCGGAAGCCGGAAAACGCTTAAGAAAAAATTTATACACTTTCTCAGCTAAGTCGTAGTTTGTCTCTAAAAAATGGCTGTCGCCGATTTTAATAACCGCTAGTTCCCTTAAGGGAGAATTGGGATAATATTTGTAGAGTGAACGCAGAGCTTCGCGGGCGGGAAGATACTCCTTTGCTTCCATTTGCGCCTCGGCCAGAAGATAAAAAGCTTTGTCTTTCTGCAGACAGGAGGGGCTTTCCAGACAGCGGTTACAGATACTTTCTGCCTCGAGCATATTACCCCGCAGAATCATTTCTTCTGCCTTGTCCAAACTCGCTGCTTCCAGAAGGCGGAAAGAGAAGAGAATAAAAATCAGGGTCAGGCAAAGCCTCATAACTTTTCTTTTTTTATATTTAACGATATTCTTTTTTGCAAATCAAGCAGTATTTTATGGCGGCGCTTTTTCTCATCCAGAGAAACATCGTCTTTCATAAAAAAAGCCGCCGTATGGGGACGGGGCGAATATTTAAAGATATAGGCAAAATCAAACTTTACCTCTTCCAGCATCTCTTTCGTCTCTAAAAAATCAGCTTCTGCCTCGGTAGGAAAACCCACTATTACATCGGTAGCCAAGACTCCTCTTACTATTTTGCGGTAGTCTTCTACAATCCGGCGGTACTTCTCTTTTGTATAGCCTCTCTTCATCAAAGACAAAATGCGGTTTGAGCCGGACTGAAAGGGAAGATGGAGGTATTTCTTAATTTTTTTTGACTGGGCCATCAGATAAAACAAATCAGAAGGTATATTCTTAGGATGAGAAGTAATAAAGCTTATCTCTTCCAAATCAAGTTTGTCTATCTCCCTGAGCAGGCCGACAAAATCAACACCGTCGTAATGATAATCGTTTACATTCTGGCCCAAAAGAGTAACTCTTCTTATACCCAAGCCTATATTTTTCTTTACCTCTGAAATAATATCCTGCGGCCTGCGCAGGCGCAAAGGGCCTCTCACATAAGGCACTATGCAATAAGTGCAGTAGTTGCTGCAGCCGGTAGATATAACTACCTGAGCCCGGTCTTTTTCAAAGCGGAAAGAAGAATGATAAAATTCCTCAGGCCTTGCGCCGTCTTCCAAAGCAAGCGTCTTTTTGCCTTCCCCGGCTTCTTTTAAAAAGCGAGGAATTTCGACCATTTTAGCGGGAGAACAGATTATATCCACATAAGGCATTTTTTGGGCAATTTCTTCTCCTCTGGCTTTAGCCATACACCCGATTATGCCTAAAATCTTCACTCTATTTTTCAGGCTTGCAGTAAAAGAAAGGGCTCTATTTTCTGCATGCTGACGTACTGAACAAGTATTAACCAGAACTATATCGGCTCCTTGTAAACTTGAGGCTAAAAAATAACCCTCCTCCTGAAGCAAGCCCAAAAGCGCCTCGCTATCTTTCTGATTCATCTGGCAGCCAAAGGTTTTAATAAATAATTTCATATTTCAGATTTCAAATTACAAATTGCAGATTATTTGAATTTTTGCCCTTTGAAAGATGATTTCTTCAGATATTCAACAAAACCATTTATTTGCCGAGAGACATCTTGGGCTAAACTACGGATATAAATCGAATCTTTATGGCTAATATAACCTATATCCTCTGCAATACGAATTTGCGAACGCAATTCTCCGCAAGAACCCCTCGCAATATACAAAAACTGAATAAATTCCTGTTTCGTGCCTCGTTCGAACCCTTCAGCTATATTACTTGATATAGAGACTGCACAACGCCTTATTTGATCTTTTAAGCTAAAATCTTTACTCAGCCTTCCGTTGCTAGAAATTTTATATGTTACAATCGCCAATGTCTTTGCATTTTGCCATACCGGCAACTCTTCAAAACTACTATACCTTGCCATATTTCACCTTAACCTGCAATTTGAAATTTGTAATCTGTAATTTGCAATTTCCCCTTGCATTTCAAGGGAATAGCCTTCTTTGACTTGGTCTTCGGTTGAAACTCTTATGTAAATGGCAGCTTTCATTTGATAAAACTTTTAATTAAATCCACAATATCTATCCCAACTAAAGATATACCTTTATATGTCAACCAACTTATCAAAATAATTGTTGCAACAATTTTAATCGCATGAGCAATAATGTTTTCTTCAACTTTTGGTGGTAGACCTGCTCGACGTAAAATTAAAAAAGGAATTCTAATTATAAAAGCGCATATTTCAATTATCCAATTCCAAGGAAGTAACATATAAACCAACTCTTTTCTTTTCCTTTCAGCCGCTAAGCTTTTAGCTACATTTATTGTATCCAGAATATGTTTCCTATCCACAATTTCATATCCTTGTTGAGGATCGATTACAGATTGAAAAAGATCTACAGGAACAATAACCCCACCAATCGCTGCAGGTGGTATAGATTTAGCAGTATAAGAAACTCCTAAGTAACTGGCGGCTCTTTGGACAAGAGGTAACAGTTGTGCAATTTTCATTCTTACTCTTAAAGATTCTTCGTTCTCAGTATATTTAAATCTCCCAAGAAAAGAATCGTGATGTTGCTCAGGAAGTGCAGACCAATATTCCTGTGTTAATCGTTCGAACTCTTCAAAAAGTTTCTCATATCTTTTTACTTGAAAATAACTCATTACTCCTTTAACCTTTCTCGCCACTCTTTAATACTCTTAATATCTCCCTTAGTAAAGACAGGATAATTCCTATAATCTCTTTTAGGTCTTATCCAACCTTTCTTAAACCAATAATAAAGAGTCTGACGAGTAACGCCTAATTCTTTTGCAGCTTCTCTCATATTATAACGTTTGTCTTTCATAGGCTTCAATTTTACCTCTTTTTACACTTTTTGTCCATAAAAATTATTATAGGGGGGGGGGAATAAATTGGCTCTGCGCGCAGGCAATGGATCCCGACAATGCATCGGGAGAAATCCGAGCACAGAGACAATTTTTTTGGGTGGGCGGAGGTTTCCCTATTATTGCTGCTTTTTACCGGCAATTAGGGAATTGACGGACGGATTGCGAGCCATACAGGCGAGCAAGACGGAAA
>JAGGSQ010000028.1 GCA_021159015.1 Candidatus Omnitrophota bacterium
ACGATGAATCTCAATGATATCAGGTTCTTCGCTATTGCTCAGAATGACAAAAGAGTGTTTCTGTGACTTTTTATAGACGCATCAATATTCATATGGCATAAAAATTGCTTAAATTGCTCTCTGATTATAAATTAAAGTTTTGATTAAAGATGCCGAAAAAATAAATGTACCTGCTCAATACATACAAAATGTCGACGCATTTTGTGCAGAAACCTGTAACTTGACCGGCATGCGATTTAAAAGGGTTATTTATTCAGCTCTTTAGCTGTGCTGTCATTCTTACAAATAATTATTACTGGAAAAAATGAATTTAACGCATATTGTTTCTTGTAGCCGCTTGTGCAGTTTGATCAGTAACCCAATAAAAAAATGCCGGCTCATAATTTCAGACACACGAAATTTGAAATCCGCATCATCAGACGATACCCGCCGTTTAAAAATTTTTTCCCTTTTAAAACATGGAATACATAAACAGCAAAAGATATTTCTCCCCTTTGTGACCGTCCTGCGTGATCAGCAAAAAGATTTAACCGAATTGTCAGGCGATACAGAGGATGAATTTCTCTCACTGGGAGCAAAGCTCCAGGATTTTTCCTCCCGCACAAAATCGCTTTCAGAACAATCTGCTCACATTGCGGGGTTGTTTGGAGGAAGCAGGGAAGGCAATCCCCTTGATCATGCCGGACGGGTATCAGAGGAAACCCTGGCAATTTTGAAGATGTTTGACGCTGAGGCGGCCGGAGCAACCTCAGGGATAATCTCAATTACCGAAAAGGGTAAGGAGCTTTTTAAACATAAAAGAGACTTTAATGTAATTTCACAAACGCTGCGTATGCTGGGAATAAATATCAAGATACAGGGAGCGCAAATAAAGTATAGGAGCGGCTCAGTTTTTTTAGCTGATAAGGTCAGCGAACTTACCGTAACAACGGACATTATCGTGAATAAAATGTTTGACTGTCTGAAAACGGCGTATGCGTCTATGGTTTCAATTGCCGAAAGGATCGATAAACATACGCAAAAACACCGCAGACAGGTCGAACAGACTGAAAAAAGGATAAACAACGCTCTCGGCAGACTCAAAGAGATGTTTGGTCTTTCAACCGCTCTGACGTCAAACATCGCTTCACGTTCCTCTGAAATATCAAAAAAAGTGGGCGAGGTTGTCATGTCCATGCAGTTTCATGATATTTCCCGTCAAAAAATGGAACACGTGGCTGAAGCGATAGAAGATATTTGCATCAAAATAGAAGAAGCAACGTTCGACAATGGCTGCGGGCAGCATTTGGCGGCATACACATCAAGGATTTTATCCGTTCAGATGTCCCAGCTCGATCTTGTGGCGCACGAGATGGAAGATGCGGAAAAAAAAATGATTGCCGCCCTTGAAGAAATCGCCTGCAATACCTCCGGGCAGTTTGAAGATATTTCAAAGACGTCGGGAACAGGTAAAACAGAATCGGACAATTCAATCATAGTTAAATTCACCAATGAAATATCTGCTGTTATATCTTACCTTTCGGAAAATGCGGAGATTAACCGCCTTATACTTGAAGATGTAAAAGCGGTTTCAAAACCGGTAAAAGATATTTCTTCCTTTGTCAGGGAGGTGGAAAATATTGCCGAAAACATAAAACTCCTCGCATTAAACGCGCAGATCGAAGCTGAACATATAGGGGAAAGCGGTCTTGCCCTGGGTGTCCTTGCCCGTGAAATTCGGGATATTTCAGCCGAATCAAATCTTGTTGTCGGTGAAGTGTCAACGGGCATCAAAACGATTCTGGAAACAGCGAAGGGGTTGCAAACCCGTATCGACAGTGCTCTTGCCAAAGGCATAAAGGAAACGGAAGCTTTAAAACAGAGAGGCGCCGAAGCTGAAAACGGTTTAAACAGCCTGAACAGGGAGATGGCGGAACATATTGCCGAAGTTGGCAGGAAAAGCAAAAAGCTTGCCCTCGATATTTCAGCGCTCACAACTGAAATTCAGTTTTCCAAAAAAGTGGTCGAGCGTATCGGATATATCAAAGGGACAATGCAGGAGCTGATTGAAACAGCAGGATCTTATTACATTGAAACAGAATCGGATTTTAATGAACCGGCTCTGGAAAAATTAACCAGCCGCTATACCATGAAAAGTGAGCGCACAGTCCATGAAAAGGCATTTAGTTCTTCGCCGATAGAAGCAGAAGACAAGACAAACCGGCAGGTAGAATCATTGTGTGGTGGTGATGCTTTGGACGAATCCCATCACTCTACAGAAACAGGCGGCGTCGAGTTGTTTGAAAATTTTAATGCACCGGATGGACAGAATAGCGATGATGAATTCTTTGATCAAAAGAAAGAAGATGATGACGACGATCTTGGAGCTAATATTGAACTTTTTTGAAAAAGTCGAGGCGTAGCGTGAAAAATTTATCAATTACTCAATTAATGGTCAAAACACGGAGAAATAAAAATGCCATTTGAATCAAAACAGACAGAGCAGGGATCGGTCTTGTTTTTAAATGACGAAGTAACTGTTGCTGAAGCGGCAAAGCTAAAGGACACACTGGTAAAATTAATGAAAACAGAGAGCAGTTTTACTCTTGATGCCGGACAGGCAACGGAACTGGACACATCGATTATTCAGTTGATATTTTCCGCTTTCAAGGCTGCAAAAGAACAGGGAGTGGAAATGTTGCTGACAGGACACTCAGAGGCCTTTAATAGTGCAATGGAGCGGACGGGACTGTATCCATTCGACTAACTCCGCAGGAGAACGATGATGGCAAAAATAATAATGACAGCCGATGACTCAGCAAGCATAAGACAGATGGTGAGTTTTACACTTAAAGATGCAGGCTATGAAGTGGTTGAGGCGGTTGATGGCAAAGACGCGCTTAACAAACTCAATGGCGCAAAAGTTAACATGTTGATAACCGACCTCAACATGCCGAATATGGACGGCCTCGAGCTTATCAAACATGTGCGGGCAAAATCAGCATTTAAATTTATTCCGATTATCATGTTGACTACTGAATCACAGGCTGGAAAAAAGCAGGAAGGAAAAGCCGCGGGCGCTACAGGCTGGATTGTAAAACCCTTTAAACCGGAGCAGTTGATAGCGGTAATTAAAAAGGTGCTTAGGTAAGGGCACGATGCATCGTGCCCTTATGGCAGGATTTACATGAACAAGCCTGAATCAAAAGGGAGCATGAAAATAATGAGCCAGTCAAATGTACACGCAGAAACTTATCGCCAGGAGGCTCTGGAACTTTTGTCCGATGTGGAAGAAGCGGTCCTGGATATCGAACAGGACTCCGGGAATGCGGAACACGTTAACCGTCTTTTCCGCGCCATGCATACCATTAAGGGTTCCGGTGCCATGTTCGGCTTTGACGATATAGCGGAATTTACACACCACGCCGAGACCGTGCTTGACAGGGTGCGGGAAGGCACTGTCCCGGTCAACAAAGAGCTTATCGATTTAATTCTTGCATCGAGCGATCAGATCAGATCCATGCTTCAGGCGGCTGACAGCGGCGCAGCGGTTGATGTTTCACGTTCCGAGCAGATTGTTTCCGGGTTAAAAGCCCTGTTAGATGTTAAGGGCGATGCAAAGGCCTTCTCTCCTGAAAATATTGAAGCTTCCGATGCTGACAAAAATATGACAGGTAAAAAAATTACCTGCCGCATCAGATTTTGTCCCGGGCCTTCTATTTTCGCAACCGGCATGGACCCTGCGCTGCTTTTAGATGAATTGAGAGACTTTGGCGATTGTGCTGTAATTGCTCAGACCGAAAATATTCCGGCTCTCTATGATCTTGATCCTGAACAATGCTACATTTTCTGGGATGTGAGCCTTACGACAAACAAAAGCATCGACGATATCAGGGATGTTTTCATCTTTGTTGATGATGAAAGTGAAATCAAAATCGTTGAGATTGCAAGCGATGCGAATATGGAAAACGACCGGAAACGGCTGGGTGAAATTCTGGTTGAGAGAGGTGATGTTGCTAAAGAAATTGTGGACAAGGCCTTGGACAGCCAGAAGCAGATAGGTGAATTGCTTGTAGATTCAGGAGCTGTTTCCAGAGAAAAAGTGCATTCAGCCTTGAAGGAGCAGCAAATCGTTGAAAAACGCAAAGCAACAACCAGTTCCAGCAGCGTCCGCGTGCCTGCTGACAAGCTTGATAATCTTATTAATCTTGTCGGCGAGCTTGTTGTTACCCAGGCCCGGCTTACCCAGGTGTCCGCCAACGTAAACGATGCCGGACTTGCCATACCGGTTGAAGAAGTGGAGCGTCTTACAGGGGAACTGCGCGACTGCGCGCTCAATATCCGCATGCTGCCGATAGGCGCAACATTCAGCAAATTCAGGCGTCTTGTGCGTGATCTGTCCTCCGAACTGGGCAAGGAGATCGAGTTAAAGACCGAAGGCGCCGAGACTGAACTGGATAAAACGGTTATTGAGCGGCTGGACAACCCGCTGGTGCATCTTATCAGAAACAGCATAGATCACGGCATAGAGCCACCGGAAGAACGCGAAGTCTCAGGCAAATCACGAAAGGGAACAATCCGCCTTGCCGCCGAGCACAAGGGCGCTAATGTGGTTATCACCATAGAGGATGACGGCGGCGGCCTGGATGCGGAAGCCATCAAATCAAAGGCCATTGAGAAAGGGTTGATAGAAACCGGCGATGGTTTAAGCGAATCCGAGATATTCAAGCTTGTTTTTGCCCCGGGATTTTCCACTAACACGGAAGTCACAAGCGTTTCCGGCCGCGGTGTTGGAATGGATGTTGTAAAACGTGAGATCGAGACCCTTCGCGGATCAATCAACATTTCCAGCAAAAAAGGAGAAGGGACTAAAGTTACACTTTTTTTGCCCCTTACTCTGGCCATCATTGACGGACTTCTGGTGAAAGCCGGTGAAGACCGGTTTGTGCTGCCTCTATCCCTGGTAGATGAATGCATGGAACTGCCAAAAGACCATATCGCCAATGCCCATAGCCGTCATCTGATTTCTGTAAGAGGAGAACTTGTGCCCTATATACGCCTGCGTGAAATATTCGATTTATCTGGCGGATACCCTCCTTTGGAACAGATTGTCATAGTTAAATCCGAGGGTATGCGGGTTGGAATCGTGGTGGATAAGATAATCGGCAGCCACCAGACCGTCATTAAATCGCTCGGCAGGATGTATCAGGATGCAGAGGGTGTTTCAGGAGGAACCATTCTTGGCGACGGAGGCATTGCGTTGATAGTGGATGTCCCGAAAATAATTCAGTGCACGGAAAGAAAGGAAAGAGTTGGGGTTTAACGACTCGACAACTCACCGACTTGATCGATCAAGCAATTAAGGAGATTAAAAATGGCTTTTACATATTTTTTCAGAGACATGCAAACCCTCGAAATGATTCGCGACTATGTGCTTCCGGCCCTGCGGTCAAGCAGATACATTAATATCTGGGACGCAGGATGCGCGATGGGGCCGGAGCCTTATTCCTTATCTATAGTTTTAAGGGAAAACATGGGGAAAATGATTTTCAGAAACGTAAAAATACA
>JAGGSQ010000022.1 GCA_021159015.1 Candidatus Omnitrophota bacterium
TGGCCAGCAGCGTTATTGATAAAATAAAATAACTCTAAATTAATTCTTTCCATTCCCTTCTCTATTCAATATATCAATATATATTTTACTAAGAAATAAAGAAATCCTTTTTATTATAACAAGAAAAACATCTTCCGAAAGAGTTTTTGTAGCCCTCTCTTGACATTATTGTTGCATAGAGATAAATTACATGTAATAAGATTTAGCAAAGAGAAACGAGGAGATATGCAAAAAGAATTTTTTGGCCAATACTTAATAAGCAAAGGCATAATTAATGCTTTACAGTTAACCAAAGCAATAAAACTGCAGGAGAGCTCAAATCGCGAGTTAGGACAACTGGCAGAAGAAAATCATCTTTTATCTTCCGAACAAGTCCGGCAGATCTTATCTTTTCAAATGAGAAAGGATATTTATTTCGGCCAAGCCGCTAAAGAGCTGGGCTTATTAAAGGAAGAAGAAGTCGAAATGCTCTTGCGACAGCAAAAAGAAAGACATCTCTTTCTGGGAGATGCGCTAGTAAAACTAGGCTATCTCACGGAAGAGGGAAAAAATAAAGCCCTGGAGAAATTTTTGAAAGAAGAAAAAATGCGCCAGCAAAGCATTATCAAAGAAGTACCCTCAGAACTAAAGAGTGTGAAAGAGCTTCTGGACAAAATCTGCTTACATGCTATCAAAGTTTTACGTCGCTTAAGTGGAGTCAGTGCTAAATGCAGCAACTACAAGTTTAAAGATAAAGAAATATCTCTGGATGAAATATCAGTGGAAGTGAGTTTTGAAGGAAATCTGAGCCGACATCTGTTACGTTTTAGTCTGGCTCTCTCTCAGGAAATGGCTAAGACAATTACCACTAAAACTTACCAAAAGAGCGGCTTCCCTACTGAAGATGAAAATAATGAATCTATTATTGATAAAAACCTCGCCGGTGATGTGATAGGAGAAATAACTAACATAATTGCGGGACAGGTATGCAATGAGTTTTCGCCTCAAGAATTAGGTCCCGGGATACCTTATGTAAAATATATCAAAGAGGGAGAAAGTTTCCGCCGTGTTTTATCCCAAACAGAAAAAGCTGCTTCTATTTCCCTGATTACGCCTTTCCAGCCTCTCTGCATCTACCTTATATTAGCCGATAACCTCTCTGACTCTAATGATAAACCAGAGACAGCGCCTCCTGATAAATAGCTACTCACTAAACACATTAAAAATATCCCTAATAAAATCTTTCATTTTTTTTACGGGATTAGATTTAATAAAAAAAGGCACCAGGCGGTAAGTGGGCTTCTTAATGCTTCCCTTAACTTCTACAGTAACAAATCCATTGTCCAAAAGAAAAGAAGCTATCTTATTAAGAGCAGGCGCACTTCTAATCAGAGGAGGGGAAATATTTAAAAATACTAAAAGATTCAGATTCCCCTCTAGACTAATAGTCCCCTTGCCTTCAATTTCGAGGAGGGTAGAAAGGAGGCTCAGGCCTTCTAAGGTGATTATCTTCTTCTCTAATGAGAAATTAGCCCAACCGTTGCGAAATACAATCTTCTGGCTGTCTCTTAGGGGCAAAAGCTTCTCAATGCCTCTGAACAAATATAGCTTCCATATCTCTCCACCTTTAATTTCTGCCCTTCCTTCCGCCCGCCACGTATCTTTACTTTTTAAGTCAGAAGCGGCAGCATCAATATCTAAAGAGAGTCTGCCTGCATAGTCGTCCGCAGCTCTGCCTAAATCCGCTGCTATCTTCTCTAAGTCGGCCTCTACTACTTTAAAATTAGCTAAGAAGCTGTGTGTGCTCAAGCTATACTTTAGCCGCAACTGTAAATCTCCCTGGTAAAATTCACACTCAAGAGGACTAACCACAAGTTCCCCTTCTTTGAGCGCCGCTAAAGCCTGAAGGCCACTAAATTTCAACTCATGAAGGCTTACTTGTTTAGAACTAAGCGAAGCCTGTAGGTGTAAAGAATTTATATCTTTCAATTTACCTTCGCCAGCAAGTTGTACCTCTATTTCTCCCTGGGGATGCAGGAAGCTACTTATTTTATTCATTCTACTCCTGGTAAAAATAGCTATGTCTTCTAGTCCCATATTGACAATTCCTCTAACTTTCAAAAATAGACCTTTAGCGATATTCAGGCTTGCCTGTAGATTGAAAGAAGTATTGCGGCCGGCTGAGCCTTTCAAACTTATATCCTGAATTATACTATTCTTCCTATTCCAGAAAAAGGAAGCATCAAGGTCAAAATAGTCAGAGCTAAGAGAAAACACTGGCTTAATAGAAGCTAAGTTGTCAATATGACCGCGGGAGTTCAGCCTCGTCTTACGATAGACAAATTGAAGATTTTCCCAGGACAACTTTTCTTTCCTAAGGAATATTTTCCCTCTTATCTGCTTAAAAGAAGCAGCCGGTGAAAAATCTGCTTCATCTCCCTGTAATTCAATTTCTGCCTTTAGATTAGACAAGCCAAGTCTTTTTAGCCTGCCTTTCCATTCCGCCCTCAATAGGGCAGGACCACTCAGCTTAACTCCTTTTTTAAGAAACCCTAGTTTATGCACAACACTCATATCAAGCTGCGAGTTTACACTTAAATAAATATGGGGATTTTCTAAATCATTAACGAGTAATTCTGCTTCAAAAGGTTGCCCAAGACCAATACCTTTAAAAGATGTCATCTTAAAAAAGTTATTGCTTAAATAAAACTCCGACTCAATATGAGAGATTTCTTCCATATAAGGAAGTCCTGAAATTCTTCCTCTCTTTAGTTTGCCTCTCAGTTCATATGCAAGCTTCTTCTGGCTTGCTTCATAAGATATCCTACCCTCCGCCTGTACATCAGACTCAAAATTATAACGGCCACTCATATCTAAATTACTCAAGTTAATCACGCTAGTTAAAACAAACCCGCCTTTAGATAGAGAAAGAGAATATTCCCACTTATTTATTTTAAACCCCTTTATCTGATATTTAGGCTTGAGATTAAGAAGCTGCATAAACTGTGCCGGCTCTAAGTTATCAACTACTCCCTCCCCTTCCAGAGTTTTTTCTCTAAGGTTAGCCTCAGCACGGTATCCTAAACTTATAAGAGCAGAAGAAAGAGAAAGAGCTATTTTTGCTCCCCCTTGAGGATGTAAATCAACATAAATGCTAACATTGAATTTCTCACGAAACCTTTCTGAGCTATCATAAAAGTTAAGCCGCGCCCGAGGGATAATTATACGGTAGATAAAAAACTTACTTCCCCAGCCCGCCTTTCCCGCTGCAGTCGAAGAAGCTGGATGACCCTGGTAAGGAAAGCGCGTTTTAGATTTTTTTACTGCTGTGGCATATTTTGATATAGCCTCCCATATATCAATCTTTTTCCCTTGGCGGCGGAGAAAAATCTCTAAACCCGAAAACTTCAAGGAGTCAAAAAAGAGCCTCTTCTTCAATAAATCCTTGAGGCTGATGTTTGCGGTAATATCCTTTAGCAGAAAGGCGGTACGCCCGTCAGAGAACTTTGCTTTAATATTACTTATATGTACATTTCCGTTTATAGCCAAACCAAGACGAGAAAACTTTACCTTAAAAGGACTATGACTATCTAAGAAAGTTACTAAGGCTGCCTTTAGTTTACGAGGCAAATAGACATTCTTTATATAAATTACCGTCCCCAAGACAAAAGCAGAAAATACCAGAATTATAATGTATTTTTTCCTCATCCTTAATAACTTCGCCCTTAAAGTCTTTATCTCTCTTTATTATATTATTATACTCCTTATTCTCTGGCAGTCTAAGTTTAAAGCTAAACAATAGACCTCCCCCGGTTAGGCCTGCCGCCAATAAAAACAAAATCTGATAGCCAAAATTATGGAGAATTATCCCCCCAGAAGAGGAAATATAGCCATAGGGAAATTGAGCGTGCCCCGTAGGCCGATATAGGTAGGCCGATTGAGAACAGGGGCTATATCAAGGAGAAAATTAGTATTGCCAATACGCCGCCCCGTAAGGCAGAAACCCGTAACAAAAAAACCAAAAAGTAGAAGCCAGGGAGTTAAGAAACGAGCCGCAATAACAGACAAAGGCGCCAGCAGACAAAAAAATGCACTCAGTTGCAAGACAACTTTATTGCCACGAAAATCAGAAATATAACCCCAGAAAAAATTTGACAGAATTACTGCAGACATTTGCGCCGAAATAAAATAACCGGCTGCCGCAGCGTCAAAGCCCGGCTTTTCCCGCGCAAATAATGCAAAAAAGGCAAAGCCAAAGCTCCTCCGCCGGCCAAAGCCTGAACTATAAGAACCGGCGCAGGTTAGAGTCGCTCTTTAATATCTCCATTACCCTTCTTAAGTAAACACTGAACTTCAAAGGAGGCCTCACTTCTTTTTCTTCCGGCTCTTTTACTGAGCCTAAAGCTAAATAAGAAATACTGATAAAGAGAAAACTTAAAAGAGATAAGAGGGCATAATTGGTAGGAAAAATAAAACGCCGGCTGGACAAAATTATTTTCACCAGAATCCCCGCTCCTACGGCCAGAATACCTCCTCCTAACTGCCGGAAAGCAAAAAATCTCCCCCGCAGATTAGAGGGAATTACTTTGGCCCAAATATCATAAAAAGCTACCGCAGCTGCCCCGCCCAGAAAGGAAAAAGTTCCTATACTGATAATTAAAGTCATAATAAGAAAATGCGGCTTGTTTCTCTCCCAACCAAAAACTAAAAGTGCCAGTACCCCCAGCAAAGTGCACGCAGAACAATAACCAGAACCAGAAAGGGTTTTTTCTTTTCTGGGTTTCTAAAAAATTAGTGGTATAAAGCTGCGGCAAAACACCACTTAAGTTGCCCAGACTCCCAATAAAACTCACAGCCAGGCCTAGAAAGAACTTGGAAGCGCCCAGGAGAGATAAAAAAGTTACAATTACTGTCTCGGGATTAGAAAAAGCCATTCCGAAAGAATAAAATACTCCGTGCAGAAGCCCTAAGATAAAATTGTGCCGAAAATAGTTATCTTCTTTTTGCATGAGGAGCTATTATACCAGATAAAAATCTAAAGGGTAAGTAAAGGCAAGCTACTTATTAAGAAAAGTGTCAATTCCTACTGCTGCCTTGTGCCCGCTGGCAATAGCATTTATCACATCCGGGCCTTTTACTATATCGCCGCCGACAAAAAGCTAGCCTAAAGAAGTTTGGTAAAACTCACTAACCTTTATCCTGCGGCCGGCAATCATCTGGCTTGCCCTTTCTCTATCTTCGGCCTTTACATTTATCCAGTGTATAAGCAGGCTGTCGCCCAATATATTCAAGGGTAAAGGTGCCAGGAGTAAGAATAATAGAATTAGCCAGGACTACTCTGGCAAAGTTAGATTTGAAAGTAATTCTTATTTCTACAATCCCCGGCCTAATCGGCATCTTAGGATGAAGAAGGCGCCAGGC
>JAGGSQ010000027.1 GCA_021159015.1 Candidatus Omnitrophota bacterium
GAAGTATTGATAAAAAATTTTTAATTTCTCTCTTGACATATTAGTGTACTACTTTTTTCTTCTCTCTACCAAAACCACAACTTCACCTCTTATTTTTTCCTTTTCCAGGCGTTCTCTTATTTCTCCTATACTTCCTCTTATAACTTCTTCGTGAACTTTCGTCATTTCTCTCACCACGACACATTCCCTCTCTTCTTGAGCGTGAGAAGCAACCTCTTCTAGGGTATTCTTTAGGCGTCTAGGAGATTCAAATATAATTAAAGTATAAGGCAGTTTTAAAGCCGGGGCAATAATTTTTTCTCTTCTCTTCTTGCGCCGCGGCAGAAAGCCTAAAAATAAGAATTTATCAGGAGCTAAACCAGAAAGGAGTAAGGCATTTATGACCGCAGAAGGACCGGGGCAAGAAGTAATTCTCAAACCTTCCTCTATACATTTTCTCACCAGTTTATATCCCGGATCGGAAATAAGAGGAGTGCCGGCCGAAGAAACAAGAACAATTTCCCTTCCTTCCCTCAATAGCCTTACCACATAAGGAATACGCTTACTTTCATTATGTTCGTAAAAACTCAACAAAGTCTTTTCCTCTATTCCTAAGCGCCTCAGAAGAAAACCAACCTTACGTGTATCTTCAGCCAGAATAATATCCGCTTTGGCTAAAGTATCTCGCGCTCGAAAAGTAATATCTCCTAGATTTCCTATAGACAAAGCTACTAAATAGAGCATGCTTATTCTACCGTCACTGACTTCGCAAGATTGCGGGGTTTGTCGATACTACGTCCCAGATTATAGGCTACAAAATAGGCAAATAATTGCAGGGCAATTGCAGAGAAGAAGATAGAGAGGTATTCTTGCAAGGAAGGAAGAAAGATTACAGCAGGAGTTAAGTTTTTTATGGTCCTGTCTCCTTGCGTAGCCAAGGCCAAAATTTTTCCCTGGCGAGACTTGATTTCTTCTAAATTAGAGAACATCTTCTCATAAAGACGCCCCTGCGTAATAATACAAACCACGCCTTTATATTCGTCAATTAAGGCAATAGGACCATGCTTCATTTCTCCTGCCGGATACCCTTCTGCCGGAATATAAGATATCTCCTTAAGCTTCAAGGCTCCCTCTAAAGCCAGGGGATAATTGATGCCTCTTCCTAAAAATAAAAAACACCCGTATTTAGAGAATGCCTTCGCTAGTCTCTTGATTTTAATAAAATTTAAGCGCAGAAATTCTCTCTGTAATCTGGGAATCTGTTGAAATTCTTTGATAAATTTCTGCCGTTGAACCGAAACTGTTTCTTGGCGCAGCGAAGAAAAATAAAGAAAAAAAAGAAAAAGGCAGGCTAATTGTGCTGTATAAGCTTTAGTAGAAGCTACACCTACTTCTGGTCCGGCTAGAGTATTTATAAAACCGTCTGATTCACGCACTAATGAAGAACCCATTACATTACAAATAGTTATAGTTTTTACTCCACTGACTTTAGCTAGACGCACCGCCGCCAACGTATCTGCTGTCTCTCCTGACTGAGAGATTGAAATAACCAGATCATGTGATGAAAACTTAATCTGGCGGTAACGGAATTCCGAAGAAACTTCAACTTCTAAGGGTATTTGCGATAATCCTTCTTTTAAATATTTTGCCGCGAGCCCAGCATGATAAGCTGTACCGCAAGCCACAATATAAATTTTTTTGACTTTTTTAAGAAAACTCTGAGATATCCCTAACTGGGGGAAATGGATTTTTTTCCCTTTAACATAAAAAGAACTAATTCTCTCTATAACCTCTGGTTGTTCGTAAATCTCTTTCAGCATAAAATGACGCCAGCGCCCTTTAACCGCATCAATAGAGCGAAAACTAACAGTTTCACTGCGCAGACGTCTTCTCCGGCCAAAAAATCGTATCTTCTTCGCATCAATCACGCCGCTTTCTCCCTCTTCTAAATAAACTACCCGGTGAGTAAAAGGAAGAAAGGCAGGAATATCAGAAGCTACAAAGTTCTCCTCTTCTCCCAGGCCTACAATTAAAGGGCTGTCCTTACGGGCAATAAAGATTTTCCCTGGAGCATAAACAGAAATAAGTACGAAAGCAAAACTTCCTTGCAGCTTAGTTATTGCCTTCTGAAAAGCTCCCTCTAAATCTTTTGTCTGCCGAAAGAATTCTTCTACCAAATGAGCTACTACCTCGCTGTCGGTCTGACTACGAAAAGAATGGCCTTTTTTTATAAGCTCTTTTTTAAGAGTAAAATAATTTTCAATAATTCCGTTATGGGCCAATGCTATTTTTTTCTGACAATCAAAATGAGGATGAGCATTTATTCTGTTAGCCAAACCATGCGTAGCCCAGCGTGTATGACCTATGCCTGTACTAAAGAAAACTTTTTGCCCCGCAATAAATGGTTCAAGTTTCGCTATAGGACCTGCCTGTTTGTTAAGAATTATCTTCCCTTTTTCTACCAGGGCTAAGCCGCACGAGTCATAACCCCGGTATTCAAGTCTCTTAAGGCCTTGAAAAATAATCTTAGCCGCATTTCTCTTGCCGGTATATCCGATAATCCCGCACATATATCAGCGCCTTTGAGAAGAAATGCGCCCAAAATAGGAATTAGCGGCAGCGGAAGTAAGAGAAATTATAATTAGGGCTGGCCAGAAAACAGAAAGAATAATGTTAAACCAAGCTAAGGGATGTCGCGAGGCGGCTTGCATTACAACCCCTACTGCTACTAAAAACAACAAGAGGCCTGCAAAATAAAGGCTAAACTTCCTCGCCCAATGTTTCCGCTTGATAATACCCCAACCAGATAAAATAAACCCTATGGCTACAAAAGCTTGCCAGAAAAAAACCGCCCGCAGAAATGACTGATTAGACATATTAGATAAACGATACTCAGGGACTTGTGCTAAAAGTTTAGCCAAAGCCTGCGGATTAAAGGACAAAATAAAAATATAGAGATTGGCAATAAAGCTCACCCCTCCAAAAAAGACAAGATTTATCCAACCAATCGTTCTTATACCTTTCTCAACTCCTGCCGACGAAGATTTATGTTCTTTTTCTGAAGTGTCCATAGAGAATAATAATTTTAATTAAGCGTCCCCAACCGGATTTGAACCGGTGCCGTAGGCTCGAAAGGCCTATGTCCTAACCAGGCTAGACGATGGGGACGTAATTCTATAAGATTATATAATCAACCGCTCCTACGGTCAACCTTCTTTTGTAGGAAGCCAAGTTGCTTTTCTACATTGGGCTTCTCAGCAGCAAAAAACATATGGGAGGGACAATGACAGTCAGAAGAGCCGAAACTATCTATGTATTTATAATACTGCCTAAGAAATCTCGCCAACCTGCATTCTGGCTGAGGAAACAGATAATAATCTAAGAATCTGACTGTAGCCAGAGAAGAGAAATAATCTATATGCCAAAATAATTTCTTTTTCTTAAGGCGGTGACGCTGGATTCTTTTCTCTACTGATTGGTAAGGATAACTTCCTACATAGAGGTAGTAACCGCGCTCAAAAAATATACTACCCAAACTACCTACGGTTAACTTTTGAGACCGCTTAAGATAGAACAAAACCAAATAAGAAACTTTTTTCACCCCGACAAGCGTATTTGTTCCGGACAGCCCACAATTATTTCTATGGCTCCCTTATATTTTCTAATCCGCCCCGTAACTATTACGGTTTTATGAAGGTAAAAGCGGGAAGGATCAATATGACGGCGAGAAAATAAAGCCAGGCTGTCTTTAAAAATAGTTATATGGAAATCCGCCTCTGAAGAAGCCAGGTGCAGTAAAATCACCCTTCTTCCTTCATAGACCGCATAAACCTTTCCTTTTACTGTTCTTATCTGGCCCACAAAATCTTTTGCTGCCTGAGGGGTAATTTCCGGTTGAGACCAAAGACCACACTGGCTTCTACGTGCTTCCTCCTCTGCAGCCACTAGACGAGAGAGGTATTTTACATTAGGAAAACGAACATAAACCACACCCAAACCCGCTTTTAGAATCTCAGAGTTAAGCATAATCCCGCCGACTCCTGTGTCTATAAAACAATACCCCAGAAGCCTTCCAAACTGGTCTTGCTTTTGGATATCGAACTCCAGACGTACTTTTCCTTTTTTAAGCTGGCGCCTGACAAACTCTGTAGCTGCCAGAGCATAAGGTTGGGGATCATATACAAACTCTCCTTTTATTTTTCTTCTTACTTCCGGCGTATCTATGCCAATAAGACGCAAATGACGTCCGCCGGCCAAAATTAGAGTATCACCGTCAATTACCTCTGCTACACTCCGAGGAGAGTTTTGACACCCCAGGTTACTGAAAAGAAAACCCGCAAAGGAAAATAAGAGAAAAAAATATTTTAACCTCAATTATGGGAGAGTTTAGAAACTACGTCAGTAAATATGTCTTGCGCCAGTTTCTGGTCAGAAATAGCGAATTCTTTCCGCGCACTTATATGCAAATTAGAAGCATTAGGGGTAAGCTCTTTTACTCTTACGTTAATCCAATCGTCTTTAATTTTTGCCCGCAGCGTCTTAGCTGTTTCATCTTCATCCATAATCTCACCTCGCTGATTAATTACCTCTTTAACCACCTCTATAACTTCAGAAGCTGGCGCATCCAAATTGCCAGAGATAGAATCTTTGCCAAATACTATACCGCTAACGAATCCTGTACCGATTAATAAAGGAATACATCCTGCAAAAAGAACGGCAATCAAAAATAAGGGAAGAAAAAACAATTTTCTCTTCATTGTAATTTCCCTCCTTGTTTTGTTGTCTCTATAAAAATATTTTATTTGCTATCCTTCTTTGGTAATCTTTACTCTACACTTTTTATATTATACGCCACTAAAAGGCTCTGAGCAAATATAAATCTTCTTAGGCACTGTAAAATATCCTGTGTAAATTCTTGACAATCTAAATAAAAAAGGCTATA
>JAGGSQ010000008.1 GCA_021159015.1 Candidatus Omnitrophota bacterium
TGCTTTTCTCTTATTTCCGCAAGCCAGATTATTAATAAGCCTAAGCTCAGGTTCTGACTCCACATTAAACAATAATATCTTCTTATTTAAAGCTCGCCTAATTTCAGACTCAGTTTTTCCTACAGAGGCATAAACTATTTTTTTTCCGGCACAGCCAGCAATATCCGCTCGATAAAGCTCTCCTCCGGAAACTACATCCAGGCCTGCCCCCTTTTTAACTAAGAGCTTTAATATATTTACATTAGAATTAGCCTTAACCGAGTAGCAAATCAGAGTGGAAGGATAGGAAAAGGCTTTCTTTATTTTAAAAAAATTGTGTTTCAAACAACTCTGGCTATATACATAGAGAGGAGTCCCAAACTGAACCGCAAGCTTACTTAACTCTATATCTTCGCAATAGAAACTTGCCCCTTTATAAGAGAAAAAATTCATACCCTACCTTTAAGATCCTCTCTTTCTTAAAATATAAGCAGGATTGAGGATATTTTTTACTTCTTCCTCACTAAGATAAGGATGGAATTTCCTCAAGACTGCAGAGGGAACCCCAGCAAGATTCTTTCCTTCTTTCTCTAAATAAAGAATAAGCTCACCTACTATTCTGTGTGCCTGAGAAAATGAAACTCCCTTGCGTACCAGTAATTCTGCCAGCTCTGTAGCATATAAACTATAATCTTCTCTTAACACTTTGTTAATTCTATCTTTTTTTAGTTTAAACTTTTCTACAAAAGAGGGCAATAAATCCAGCTCTTTATGTATGATGTCTAAGACAGGAAACAATATATTTTTGTCCAGTTGCAAATCACGGTTATAGGCGAGAGGAAGCGACTTAAGCAATACCAATATAGCATTAAGACTGCTATAAACCAAAGCGGTATTGCCCCGTACCAGTTCTAGAAAATCAGGATTCTTTTTGTGAGGCATAAGGCTAGAGCCAGTACAAAATTCTTCCGGCAATTCAATATAATCAAATTCACGGCTGGAATAGATTATAAGGTCTTCGCAGAAACGTGAGAGGTGCATCTGGAGAAGAGAAAGGATAAATAAAAATTCTATAAGAAAATCACGGTCACTCACTGTATAAAGTGGATTTCTTATCTTTTCTATACTCTCTGAACTAAAACCTACCTTCCTCAGAGACTCTTGATAATGCTTCTGCATCAGGCTAACTCCACTACCAGCTCCCGCTCCCAGACTAAGCTTAAGATTTTTTCTAAAGACATTTAGTTTCTTTTCGTCGGCCGAAAAGAATTCGTACCAGGCAAGTAAGTACTGAGAAAAGTATATAATCTGGGCCCGCTGGGTATGAGTAAAGGAGATAAAAAACGCCTTTTTATGAAGCCTGGCTTTTCTCTGAAAAGCAAGCCTCACGTGCCTTACCTTTCCCTCTATGCTTTCTGCTTCCTCCCTAAGAAACATTTTTTCATCAAAAACTATTTGGTCATTACGCGAACGTAAACTGTGTAATTTCTCGGCCTGGCGCGGAAACTGACGGCTTACTCTATTATGAATCTCTGTATGAATGTCTTCTGACTGCTTAAGAGGCCTAAATCCCCTCCCCTCAACCTCTTTAAGAATCTTTTTCAAAGCCTGCCGCAATCTTGCTGCTTCCTGGGGTTTTATTATCTTTTCTTTCTTAAGAACTTCCACATGAACAAGAGAATGGTAAAGGTCGTATTTAGCTAAACGCCAGTCAAAATCAATTGATTTTTGGAAATCAAAAAATTTCTTATCTATTTCTTTCTCGAACCTTCCGCCCCAAAATTTGTCTTTACCCATTGCTAATCAGAATAAGAACGGCTGAACAATTTTATAAACCCTTGGGCATACTCACGAGGAAACTCGTCTCTCTCTCCATAAGTAGCTTGTTCCTTACGATAAAGAGAAGCTCTGGCCTTACGCGATATAACGGTAATGTTTCCACGATAAAGCCTAAGTTTTATGATACCATTGGCTTTTTCCGATAAAGAATCAAAAAATTTATCAAGACTTAGGCGCAAACGAGAAAACCAGAATCCTTGATATACAAGCTCAGCATACTCATTACTGAGAATATTTTTAAGCCTACGGCTTTTTTTATCTAATACCAAACTATCCAATTCTTCTCTTGCTTTTAGCAAAAGCCAGGCAGCAGGTGCTTCGTATACTTCGCGGCTCTTAAGACCCACCACCCTGTCTTCCACGAGATCTGTCCTTCCTATGCCGTATCTAGCCCCGAGGATATTTAAACTTTTCAGAATATCAACAAATTTTCTTTTTCTGCCATTCAGTTTGACCGGTATTCCCTTTCTAAACTCCAGGGTAATATCTTTGGGGCCGCTAAGAGCTAACGCAGGAGGCCTAACAGTTACAAAAGAATTAAGGGGCGGCTCTTTCCCTAAATCTTCCAGATCTCCCCCCTCCACACTCAGACCCCATATATTTTTGTCTATACTGTAAATTTTCTTGCCGCTGACCTTAAGAGGTAAATTGTGCTCCTGGGCATAAGCAATCTCGTCCTGGCGCGAGATAAGGTTCCACTCCCGCAGAGGAGCCACAATTTTAAGTCGCGGGTTAAGTAATTTGACGCCGGCTTCAATTCTCAACTGATCGTTGCCCTTAGCACTACAGCCATGAGCTATAAAGCTGGCCCTTTCTTGCTCAGCTATCTTTACTAAATACTTTGCAATTAAGGGACGGCTTAAGGCCGTAGATAAGACATAACGGTTTTGATATACCGCTCCTGCTTTCAAGACCGGTAAAATATATTCAGAGGCAAATTCTGCCTTAAGGTCTTTAAGGTATATTTTTCGTGCCCCGCTCTTCAATGCTCTCTGCCGCAAGTCAGAAGGAGAAAATTCACTTCCTAAACCAGCCGAGAAACAGATAACTTCAAACCCTCTCTCCTGCAACCACCTCAGACAGCAAGTAGTATCTAAACCGCCTGAATAGGCCAGTATTACTTTTCTCATTTCGCTCTCTGGGCTAGATAATACAAAAGTGCCTTCTGGACATAAAGCCTATTTTCTGCTTGTTCAAAAACAATAGAATTTCTGCTTTCAATCACGGCATCAGAGATTTCTTCTCCCCGATGTGCCGGCAAACAATGCATAATCAAGCAGTCCTTTTTTGCTCTTTTCATTATCTCATCGTTAAGAGTAAATTTCTTAAAATCTCTCAGGCGGCGCATCTTCTCTTTCTCTTTCCCCATCGAAGTCCATACATCAGTATACAAAATATCAGCATTACGAGCAACAACTTTTGGATCATGAAAAATTTCTACATAACCAGAGGCAGACGAAACTATCTCGGAAGAAGGGCAATATTGCGGTGGGCACGCAATAAATAATTTAAACTTAAATAACCTTGCGGCTCTAACCAAAGAATGGCAAACATTATTACCGTCACCAATAAAAGCTATTTTTAACTTTTTCCCCCCGCGTTTTTTACTTCTTATAGTGTAAATATCAGAAAGAACCTGGGCGGGATGAAATTTATCCGTAAGAGCGTTGACTACAAAAGCTTTAGCGTAGTGCGCAAATTCTTCCGCTGTCTCTTGCCGAAAAGTTCTAATTATAGCCCCATCCACATAGACAGAAACAGTACGGGCAATATCTTTAATTGCTTCTCGCTGGCCTAATAATATTTCATTAGCAGTAAAACTCACCGCCTCTCCCCCCATCTGTTTTATTCCCAGCTCAAAAGAAAGACGGGTGCGTAAGGAAGGTTTATCAAAAATAAGAACAAAACTCCTACCTCTCAAAGCCCGGGAAAATTGGCTCGGCTTATATTTTATCCTATCCGCAAGCGAAAATATATGTTCAGCTTCTTCCCGAGTCAGGTCTGACAGGGTAAGAAAGTCCTTCTTCATTTTCCTCTCTCCTTTAGTATCCTTCTTAAAATACTTATGCCTTTTTCTAAAAGACGAGTTTCTATA
>JAGGSQ010000024.1 GCA_021159015.1 Candidatus Omnitrophota bacterium
CAACAAGGTAGATATCATACCATCTATCGGTAAAAAGTCAAAGTTTTATCTTAGTTATTGTGCTAAAGAATTGGCTATTTCTCGCGTAAAATCAGATAGGGTTACTATACCCACTACTTTTCTACCCTTAAATACTGCGGCCATGCTCTCTTTATTCTTTACCATATCCATTAACACAGGATAAATCCTCTGGTTGATGCTTACCTTCGCAATCTTTCTTACAAGCTTTTGCCACTCTGTGTTTTCATTATAGAATATATCAAATATATTAAGGTATCCTACCAGCGTACTATCTTTAAACACAGGATAACGCGTATGACGAGTCTGTCGTGCATAAAATATAATTTTATCTTTTGTCTCTCTCAAATCAATTTTTGCTACTTGAGAAAGGGGACGAAATACATCTTTTATTCTCTGTCGGGAAAGCCCCAATATATCTTCTATGGCTTCTTTCTCTGAAGTCTCTATTATTCCTTGACTATATATTGTTTCAGTCATAATTTTTATATCGTCGCGACTGAGAAAGATGTTTTTTCTTCCCCAGAACTTTCGCACCATATAGCTTAAAATAGTAAGAAACGCTACAAGAGGATAGAAGAAAAAGGCCGCCAATTTAATAAAAGGAAGAAAAGGAACTAAAAATCTCTCTTTAAAATGCCGCCCTAACATTTTAGGTATAACTTCAGAGAAAATAAGACCAAAGGGCGAGAGCATAACACTTACCCAGAAAGATACAGGATAAAATCCTAGCTTAAGAAATAGCTTAGTAGCTAATACCGCACTAATAACCAGGAAGAAATTAGTAGCGGCTAGAATTAAAGCCAGAGTTCTATCGGGACGAATAAAAAGAGGCTCCAATTTCCGGAACTCTCTCTTCGCTTTAAGATAACGGGAAGAGATAAACGCTGTCTCTACGCCGGAAAATATTCCCGCTATAAACATAAAAGCTATTATCTGAAGAGAATAAAATAAAATCATGATAGGATACGGCGTATTCTTACCGCAATAATTCTCCGGGCGGTAGCCTTTTCAATTATAAATTCCAAGTCGCCATATCTTATTATCTCCCCTTTCTTGGGAAAACGCTCAATGAGGTTAAGAATCAACCCCGCCAAAGTGTTCTCTTCTTCAGGTAAGTTCACACCTAAAGCCATATTAAGTTCGCCAACGGCAATTTTAGCCATAACTAAATACTCACCTTTCTCTACTTCCTTTACAATCTCCTCTGCCTGCTCAAACTCATCATAAATCTCGCCAAATATTTCCTCCAGTATATCTTCTAAAGTAACAATCCCGGCCAATCCTCCGTATTCGTCAATTACTAAAGCTAACTTAATTCGGCACGACTGCAACTCTCTAAGCAAACTATTAAGTTTTTTACTTTCAGGGACAAAATAAGGCTCTTGTATTATCTTGTCTAAAGAAGACTCTCGCGAGAGGAAAAAATCTTTGGCAGACACAATACCTTTCACATTATCAATGGTATTCTCAAATACAACTAAATAAGAATGGCGCGATTCTTTAACGAGCCTTTCTGCTTCTGTCCAAGAGTCATTTATGTCCAAAGCTTGTACTTCCGCACGCGGAGTCATAATCTCCCGCGCTTCTGTCTGATTAAACTCCAATACCGATTTCACCATTCTCTCTTCTTGCGGACGGATAAGCCCTGCATCTCGCAAAGCCGCAAGGGTAACTTTGAACTCTTCTTCGCTGATTAAGTCATCTAAAACCATCCTCTTTCTAAAGAATACCCGAAATACGAAATGCGAGAGATAACTAACAAAACGAGAAAAGGGCAGAAACAAAGATGTAAAGAATCTTAAAAAGGGAAGAGCAAAGAGAGAAAAACTTTCTGCTTGATAAAAAGCAACCATCTTAGGTATAGTTTCACCCCCCACAAGAATAAACAAGGAAGATAATATTACTATCAACCAGAAAGATTTAATCCCAAAAGTCCTCTCAATATAAATAGCGAGAAAAGAGGAAATAGCTAGATTAGCCAGCATATTCCCCATAAGAATGCCTGAAAGCAACACCCCACCGTTCTCTTTAAGCCTTTCCACTCCTAAAGCCCGCCGATTTTGTTTCTTCATTTTTTCCAGCCGCAGGGAAGAAAGAGAAAAAAGCGCTGTCTCTGCTGCGGAAAAAAAAGCAGAAAAAGCAAGAAGAACGGCGATTACTAATAAACCTATCATAAAGGGCTAGTTTTGGGAGTTACTTTGTTTTAGAGGTTCCTGGATATCTTTTATCTTAAACAAGATACCTAAAGGTTCATCAACTAACTTATCAAAATGTTTTTTATCTCTCTTAACTTGGTAATAAAAAGGAAAGTCTTTTGAAGCATAACCATAATTTGTAGCAAAGACATTCTTAATCACATAGGCAGGGTTATTAAATTTAGCCAGCTGAAGCTGGCTGTATATGGTATAAATATCCTTATTCCAATAATACATGTATACATTATCAGAAATATTAAGATAATAATATTGCGGCGCTAATGTTATAAGAAATTCGGCGTCAGAAAATCCCGTATGAAACAACAATGTCCCCGGAGGAACTTTTCTTTTCAACCAGCCAGCCACTCTTTCAAAATGGCGGCTATAACTCTGATGGAAAAGAAGCCAGCTTTTTACAGAATGATAATTCATACGGAAACTTAAAAGGAAAAATAGAAAAATAGCGGCTAAAATAACCCTGACTCTTAAAGATTTTTCTCTCAGGTTGAAAAACTGCAGATAATCTCTAAAATAGGCGGATAGAAAAATGAGGCAGAATACATTAGCCTGATAGAGAAAACGCTGGCTAATAAGCGAAAGTAAAAAGAAAAACATAAAAATTATTAGCAATACTTTGGCAGAAAAGCTCTTCTTTCTGTTCCAGAAGAAGCTATGGACTAGAACCAAAACCAGAGAAATAATCATAAAAAGGCTGTAGAATACGATATATCTGGAAGCTAACGAATTTAGCTCTCGGCCGTTTGTCACAATCCCTCCTTTCAGCATCTCAAGAGGCATAAGAATAACATTTAGATAAAAACTTAATATATTGGCGGGAAAATCAGGATGAAAGAAACAGCCCAGACTGCTGCCTAATACTACCGCATAAATATTGCGAACAAAGAACTCCTTCTTTTCTATATAACGCACTGTCTCTACTAACAGAGCGAATATCAACAAAAGCGGAAAGGACATATGCGCAAAAGGATAAACCAGGGCAGTAACAAAAACACCGAGATATTTTTTATTAATAAGAAAGAAAAGACCGGCAAAAAGAAACAGGTAAGCAAAGGTAGCAGGACGCAGGTAAGAAAAATAATAAAGAAAATAAGTGGAGGTAAAGGGAAGTAAAAGAAAGACTGGTATAAGGAAGAGCGGAACAAAACGTCGCAAAACAAACGCCAGACTGAGAAGAAATATTAGTTGATAAAAAAAGGTAACAATACGCGCTTCAAAGACTAAAGAAGTATGTCCTAGGTTAGAAAAGGCTTGCAGAATAAATGCGGACAAGAGATGAAAAAGGAAGCTTCTATCGGCAAAAACTTTCCCTAACGTAGAAAATTTTATCCACTTAAAATTATAATGTATCCCTTTGGCCAGGACAAGACGCGATATATTTATATGGTAATAGCCGTCAACACCTCTGATGCCAAAACCTAGAAAATCAAACTTGAAGATAAAGAAATTTAACAAAATAAAAAAAGAAACAAATACAACCCAACTGAGAAAAAAGAGTCTCCTCTTCATAAAATGAAGAGTTTACGGATAGGAAGAGTATTAACGTTTAGT
>JAGGSQ010000035.1 GCA_021159015.1 Candidatus Omnitrophota bacterium
CTAATATATTTATATAGTTCTGAGATGAAACAGCAGGATAAGCATTTTTATGAAGCAGATTACAAAAGAATTGCTGAGATTGGCCATGCTTTAGCACATCCTTTGAGACTGCGAATAGTTGAAATCCTGCTTCAGCATAGTCATAATGAATGTGTGCAGGATTTCAGTGAGGTTTTAGGCAAGAAGCAGGCTAATATATCTCAGCACTTGGCTATTTTGCGCAGCCTAAGAATTATTGATTATCACCAGGAAGGAAGAAAACGCTGCTATTACATAAAATCACCGCAGCTAATGAGGAGAATTATAGAAAACTTAAAAAAGATTGTGGGGGTTGGAATATGACAAATGTTATATTGATAATTTTGGGAATGATATTGGGAATGTTGGCGGCAGCTTTTGTTATGGTTGAGTATATGATTGTAAAAGTCCATATACCCGGCAAGAGCTTTTGGAAAGTTGACGCCAAGATTCAGGAAGTTGTGCCGCAATTTGAGGGGTGGGATTTTCCTATCGGCGCCGGGAAGTTTTGCAAGTCGCAGACCCCAGATTTAAATACGAGAATATTAAAAATATGAAGATACATTTTGTCTGCAAGCCGGCTCATACTAATAGTATGCTGCGGCGTTATCCTTATTTTGGGGGATTATGCCTTGTTCCTAGGCAGTTTATGAAACCGTAGAGGACAAAGTTTATATTGCCAAAATGAATATTGCTTTGATGAGCAAGATTTATCCCGGTTTCGTTGGTACAGTCATGAAGGATGTAGCAGAGACGGGAAAAGCAATGTTGGCAAAGATTAAGACAGAACCCACTGCTTCTTACGAGATTATCAGAGGTAATAAAAATAATATAGACAAAAAGAATGAAGGGTGGCCTTTAGTATTTTGCAGAGAGGATTACTAGAAGATATACTCAATATTCAGTTTACTACTCAGCCGGAGCTTTCGCCTCAGCCGCGGGTTGATGTTTGGGCTAGCTGTGCTGAAGATGCCTGGTTAAAAATAAAATAGGGGGTTCTTGTGAAAATTAGAGTAGAGGATAATAATTTTGAGGCTGAAGTAATTAATTCTCAAATTCCGGTGTTAGTTGATTTTTGGGCAGAATGGTGCATGCCTTGCTTAATGGTGGCACCGGCTTTGGAGGAGATCGCTGCCGAGTATAAAGGGCGTCTGAAAGTGTGCAAGCTTAATGTAGACGAAGCGCCTCAAGCCTCAGCCCGTTTTGGCATTATGAGCATACCCACCATGATGATTTTTAAGGACGGGAAAGTGGTAGATAAAACTATAGGGGCTATGCCCAAAGAGGAAATCGAGAATTTTATCAAGCCTTATGTAGGAGATTTAATTGTAGAGTAAAGCTATGTTTGAGAAAATTATTAAATTTGCTACCCGCCGGCCCAGGCTGGTTATGGAAAAGCCTTAGGTAATGATTTAAGAGCGGGTCCGCAGTATCTTTATGAGCAAATACTTAATTACAGCAATTACGGACATGCTCTTTTGCCGCAGGATTTCTACTGGGATGAATCAAGACATTTGTTGACTTTAAGAATAACCAAGCTCTTGTGGCGCCAGACGCTTCATTTGGGGTTTTTCTTGCCTTCGGATGAAGACGTTTATCTAAGGCCTACGGCAGCTACGATTTTAATGACAGTCTTACCCTTACCTTCGTATAAGGTACAGCTTCTAAGCTTAAAAATGTCTTTACATTTGCCTCGTTTTTTTGTATAATCCGTCCTGATGAGAATTGCTTTTGCTGCCGATAACAAAAAAGATCTGGATTCCTTACTTTCGCTTCATTTTGGCCGCTGCCCTTACTATATTTTTGTGGATGTAGATGAAAATAAAAATATAACGGCAGTGGAGGAGACGGACAATCCTTTTTACCAAGCGCACCAGCCGGGTCAAGTGCCTCAGTTTATTAAAGCCAGAGGGGCTGATGTTATAATTGCCGGAGGGATGGGGCCGCGCGCGGCTGACTTTTTCTCTCAGATGGGAATTGAACCAGTTACTGTCTCTCCCCGTGTGCTAAGAGAGGTATTGCAGGGCTATCTGGCAGGGGAATTAAAAGGTTTCTCTGGCTGTTCGGGCCACCATCATTAGTAAAAGATAAAATATTTCTGTAACCCCAATATGATAATGTCCTATTTAGCCAAAATAGAAATGTCCTCTTTTAAGCCTGCTATAATACTCTTTTTGAAAGGAGGGTGTTATGGCGGAAAAGGACATTATCACAATGACCCAGAAAGAATTAAAACGTTTGCATATAATCAAACAAGTTTTAGAAAAGAAATTAAAGCAAATTGAAGCGGCAAAAATACTTGATTTAAGTTCAAGACAGATACGTAGAATAGTTAAGAGGATAAGGGAGGAGGGGGAGAAGGGAATAATTCATAGATTACGAGGCTAACCTTCTCACAGGAGGTTGCCTGAGCAGATAGAGAATAAAGTAATAGCCTTATACGGAAAAAAATACCAGGGATTTGGGCCGACATTAGCAAGTGGAAAACTTTTGGAAATAGATAAGATTAAAATAAGTGATGAGACCTTACGGCTCTGGCTTATTAAGAAAGGAGAATGGCAGAAACAACGCAGGCGCAAAAAGCATAGAAGTTGTCGCCCCTGTCTGCCGACAGGCAAGAAGCGTAAACACTACTTTGGAGAAACGGTGCAAATGGATGGTTCCCATCACAACTGGTTTGAAAGAAGAGGAGAAAAGTGTGTGCTTATAGGCTATATTGATGATGCTACAAGCACAAGATTTGCCCGTTTCTACGCCTACGAAGGCACAATGCCGGCCTTTGACAGCCTTAAACGTTATATAAAGCGCTATGGTATACCCAAAAGCCTGTATTTAGACAAACATACTACCTATAAATCAACAGCCAAGCCTACAATTGAAGATGAGTTAAATAATAGAAGACACCTAAGCCGGTTTGAGAGGGCAGCCCAGGAGTTAGGAATAGAAATAATCCACGCCAATTCTCCCCAGGCAAAAGGCAGAGCCGAACGTTCATTTAAAACATACCAGGATAGATTAATAAAAGAGATGCGCTTAAGAGGCATAAGTACCATAGAAGAGGCAAATAAGTTTTTGAAGGAGTTTTTGCCTAAGCATAATAAGAGATTCAGTATTAAGCCTATAGAAGAAGACAACTTACATAGACCTTTACCTGAAGGTATAGACCTTGATGCGATCTTATGCATAAAGACAGAGCATCCGGTAAGAGGAGATTTTACCATAGTCCGCAGCAAAAAGCTCTACCAGATACTAGATAAGACCATTGCCAGAAAAGTAACAGTTCAGGAAAGAGTAAATGGAAAGATATATATTGTCTATAAAGGCAGGAGGCTAAGATATAAAGCAATAGCTGCAAGACCACCCAAAGAAAAACCTGAACCTAAGCCGAGAAAGATTTATCGGCCTCCTATGGAGCATCCCTGGAAGAGACCCTTGTATGGAAGAAGATTGGCAAAAGAAAAAGCTCTTTTACAAAGCAAAAAAGACAGAGAAGAATTAGCATTAGTTGAAGTTTAAACCGGACATTTTTAAATTG
>JAGGSQ010000041.1 GCA_021159015.1 Candidatus Omnitrophota bacterium
CAAAGTGAAGCCAGTCTTTATTGGGATGCTGCTTGTTAGAGGTGATAATTTCCACCACTTCTCCGGTTTTCAGCTCGTATTTCAGCGCTACCATCTTGCCGGAAACTTTGGCACCGGTGCAGTGGTCACCGATATTAGAGTGAATGCTGTAGGCAAAATCGACGGGGGTTGAGCCTTTGGCCAGTTCTTTAACCGCTCCCTGGGGGGTGAATACGTAGACCGAATCGGAAAAAAGATCAATCTTGACCGATTCGAGGAATTCCCCGGCATTGCTGACGTCACCCTGCCATTCAACCACCTGGCGCAACCAGTCAAGTTGTGAACGCTCATTGTCATCCATCTTAGAGCTTTCCTTGTATTGCCAGTGGGCGGCAATTCCCATCTCGGCAATATGGTGCATTTCTTCCGTGCGGATCTGCAGTTCGATCTGTTCGCCGTCGGGACCAATGACTGTCGTGTGCAGGGACTGGTAGAGGTTGGTTTTCGGAATGGCAATAAAGTCTTTGAATCGACCGGGAACCGGCAGCCAAAGGGAGTGGATGATACCAAGGACCGCATAGCAGTCCTTGACTGAATGGACAATAATCCGGAAGGCCAGGATATCATAAATCTGTTCGAAGGTGATGTCCTGATGTACCATCTTCTGGTAGATGCTGTACAGGTGCTTTAATCGGCCGGTGACGGTCCCCTCGATTTTATGATGATGGAGATTTCGTTCGATAATTTTGTTGACTTTATTGATATACTCCCGGCTCTCCTCTTTTTTTTGGGATATTTTCTGTTCCAGCTCGGCATAGATTACCGGTTTAAGGTATTTCAGTGAGAGGTCTTCAAGCTCCTGTTTAATCCAGGAGATTCCCAGCCGGTTTGCCAGAGGGGCATAGATATCCAGGGTTTCCTGGGCAATGGCCTGTTGCCTCTCCGGCCGCTGGAACTGCAGGGTACGCATGTTATGAAGCCGGTCGGCGAGCTTGATTATCAGGACCCGGATGTCCTTGACCATGGCCAGGATCATCTTGCGGAAATTTTCCGCCTGCCTTTCCTCGGAAGTTTTAAAACTAATTTTGCTGATTTTGGTTAATCCCTCCACCAGGGTGGTGACTTCTTCACCGAAACGGGCCGACAGCTCTTCCATTGATGTCAGGGTATCTTCCAGGGTGTCATGAAGGAGTCCAGCGGTGACGCTGGCCACATCCATTTTAAGATCAGCAATGATGTTCGCCACTTCCAGGGGGTGAACAAGGTAGGGCTCACCCGAGAGGCGCACCTGTCCCTTGTGGGCCAGGGCGCTGTAGACATAAGCCTTGCGGATATTGTTAAGATCGGCACCGGGGTTGTATTCCTGGACTTTATCCAGAATGCTATTGAGGCGGGTCATGGTATGCGCATGGTTTTAAGGCTGCCAGTTGCGGACAAAAGCATCCGGAATTCCCAGCTGCTTGATCGAACGCAGGGCATTACGAGGGTAATGATTAAAAGAAAAGCCATCAACCAGCAGGATATGATGAGGTACGTTGACCGGTTCATGGAAAACCCTCGGGGTAAATCCCCGGGAACGGTATTGACTGATTTTTTCTTTGGCGGTAGTCTGATAGTAAAATGAGCCGACGTTGACATAAAACTGGTTGCCGCGGCGGCAGGGGAAGGGATCATCTCCCCATTTGTCGATGGTCCTGATGATTTTTCGGGCACTTGCAAGGTTTGGATATGGCCCCAGGAAAACCCGGTGCATGGGGAGCAGTCTCTTCCTGGTGGTGACAAAAGAAGCGTAACCATGGTCTTGCAGGATCTGTTGGTAATGTTTCAGGGTCTCAGGGAAAATGAAAATGCCGGCCTGGATGACATAGGATTTTTCCCCTGGTGTTGCGGTCAACTGTTTGACTGTTGAGGGCTTAGCCATTGTTGCCTGTTTGACCGTTGCTGATTTCTGGCCAGCAGTTGCCGAGGCAGTGGTGGCCGATGCTTGAACTGCCGGGCTTTTCACGGGTTTTGCTACCGCAGGTTGTTGCCGCTCAGGTTTGGCTGCTTTTTGCCCGGCTGCCGCTTTGTTGTTGGTTCCGGTTGTTGTTGGTTCCGGTTCTATCGGCGTGACCACTGCAGCTTTTTCCTTTCCCAATTCTACCACTTTTACTTCGGGAGGGCGGGGAGTTGGCTCCGGCAGTTTGGCCTCAGAGATTTTGTGGTTTTTTTGATTATCGACGGAAACCGGAGGTGCCGGTTTTATTTCAATGGTTCGGCTGACCGTGGTATCAGGTTTTTTGACTGGGGCTGGTGGTGATGGAAGTTCAATGATTGGCGAAGTGATGGTTTTTCGGGGCATGCGAACCGGCGAAAAAGTCAGAAAATAGTAAACTCCGATCAGGGCAAACAGTGCTAGGATTATTTCATAGCGAAGCAATGATTCCAGCGGATTACCCTTTGGTTTTTTGGCCATATGTAAATAAGCTGTGTGTTATGATATTAGCCTTAACTTTCTGACTTGCATTGCCAGGGACATTACAGGATGTTCCGGCATGGCTCTCGCTCATTCTCGCCGGCCGTCCATGGCCGGCGGTTTTCAACAACTCAAAAAGTTAAGATATTAATTGTTTTCCTGTTCTACTTCTGCTTCCTTGATAATTTTTTCCGCCAGATGAGACGGGACCTCATCATAGTGGGAAAATTTCATCGTAAACATGCCCCGGCCACCGGTTAAAGAGCGTAAATTAGGAGCATATTTCAATACTTCAGCCATGGGAACGCTGGCCTTGATAATCTGGCTGTTGGCCATCGGTTCAACCCCGTTCACTTTACCCCGACGGCTATTCAGATCACCGATAATGTCACCCATGTAATCATTGGGAACCGTTACTTCCATTTCCATAATGGGTTCGAGCAAAACGGGTTTGGCATCTTTCACTCCTTTTTTAAAACCCATGGAAGCGGCAATTTTAAAAGCCATTTCCGAGGAATCAACGGAGTGGTAGGAACCGTCATAAAGGGTGATTTTAAGATCGACTACCGGATAGCCGGCAATAACGCCGCCAGACATAGCTTCAACAACTCCCTTTTCAACCGCCGGAATATACTGGCGGGGGACAACGCCACCGACAATGTTGTCAATAAATTCAAAACCGCCGCCACGGGGCAGTGGGGCAATCTCCAGCCAGGCGTCAGCATACTGGCCATGACCACCTGATTGTTTTTTGTGTTTTCCCTGGAC
>JAGGSQ010000017.1 GCA_021159015.1 Candidatus Omnitrophota bacterium
GGGTCTGTATTGTCCTATAGCCAAATGCTATAGGCTTCCCAATATTTTGTAACTTACGTTGAGCATACCCGGATTCATCTACATTAAGTTCAGCTAATTTCTTATAAATCTTAGCAGCATTATGGTAATCTTTCTTTTCTTCATAAATTCTTCCCAAACGCAGATAGGATTTTACTACAAACTTCTGAGACTTTTTAAAAAGATATATTACTGACCAATATTCTTTTATGGCTGAAGATACATCTTGTTTCCTTTCGTACGCTAATCCCAGGTTAAAACGTAACTCGGCCGAATCAAAATTATTTTTGAGAGCTTGATTATAGCTATCTATCGCCGAAGCATAATTGTTGACATCAAAATATATCTGGGCCTTCTTAAAAAATACAAACCCTTTATCAGAAGAATTGCGCTGTATCATTTTATCACATATTTCTAAGGCCTGAGAATAATTTTTCTGAAAGACAAGAACGTCAATCAGGCTCAATCCCGCGGCTGAAGATATGCTATCAGTTTTATCTTGAAAAAGCTCCTTCATAATCTCAACCGATTCTTTTTCTTTTCCTTCTTCCCATAATATTTGAGCTAAATTATACCTCGCTCTACTGGCAAAAGAAGAGGAAGGAAAATCGTCTATTATTCGTTTAAGAAGGAATTTTGCTTTACTGAGTTTATTCTCTGAATAATACAAAGAAGAAAGATAAAATTCAATATCGGGCCGGAAATGTGATGCGGGAAATTTTTTCAATAGCTCTAAAAGAATGCTTTCGGCTAAGCGTGTTTTATTGAGCTTAATATATAAGAGGGCTTTCTCTATCTCTATATTCTGATAAAGGTCACTATCCTGAGAAAACACCTTCTGGATCTGGCCATAGACTCTAAAAACGGCCTCATAATCTTTCTGGTGTAGATATATTTCTTTTTCCAGCTGATAGGCATCTTTAACAAATATACTTTGAGGAAACTTCTTTCTAAACCCCTCTAATATCTTAAGTGCTTCCTGATAACGACCCAGAAAAAAATAGGAAAGCGCCGTATAGTATTCTGCCCCATCCTTAAGATGAGAATGGGGATAATTCTCTTCCAGCGCTCTAAAAACAAGGGAAGCCTGTTGCCAATCTTTTGATTTCAGAAGACATATTCCTATCTGCATTTGGATATAGTCGGAATATACGTTAGCAGGAAATTTCTCGCTGATCTCTTTATAACTGGCAATGGCTTTCTTATAGTCGCCTTTCTCCTGATAAGCATCAGCTATATTAATAGCTGCACTAATCTCTACTATATGATCAGAAGATGAGGCAACTAGTTTGTTAAACTGTTCTATAGCTCGAGAGAAATCGCCTTTTTTTAAATAGCACCATCCCAGACCGTAGCGGGCTTTAGTCAAGGTATTTGCATCCTTTATCTCTTTTTCCTTCCCTAACAGTTTTTTATACCAAGTCATAGCATCATTAATGCGCCCTAAGGCATAAAAAGAATCTGCCAGGCCCAAAAAAGACTTATAAATTAGATGACTGTGAGGAAATTCCTGACAAAAACGGCTAAAATAATTCAGAGCTTCTAAATGATTGTTCTGGCGAGCCGCAAGAACGGCCAAAGAATATAACTTTATCTCCTGAGAACTTATCTTCAGAAACTCCTTCTGAGCTGATGTATACTCTCCTTCCTTCAAATAAATCCACCCTAAGCTTTGATAGAGAGAGTCTTTTAAATCCATATCTTCAGCCTGCTCCAGTGCACTACGGTAGAGCTTCTCTGCGGCGCTGATATTGCCGGTATTATAAGCAACCTCACCCTTATAAAATTTGATATAAGCAATATATTTAGAGGAAGAAATTTTCTTTTCCCAGCGCGAACATATATCTTTCAACTTTGTGTATTGATGTTGTTTATAGAAAAGAGTAGCCAGATTGTAGAAGGCTTCTTCTTTAATTCCTGCGTGGGGGCAATTCTCAATAATCTGTTCGAACCTAACCATAGCATTGTCAATATCGGATTCTTTAAGATAAGCGAAAGCCAGAGAATAAAAAGCCCACCAATAAATATCAAGATTATGATAACCATTAACTACTTGAGAAAATATATTTATTGCTTCTTTATATTCCTTAGATTTAAGCTTTAGCTGCCCCTGCCAGTAGATAATTTCTCCCCGCAGAGACTCTGTAATATTCTCCTTATTAGCCAGCTCTTGAAGAAGCTTTTCTGCATCATTATATTTTTTTTCATAAAAGTAAACCTTAGCCAAGAGAAACTTAGCATCCAAGCGGTGTTTGCTTTGAGGAAAATCCTGTATAAATTTACGGGTGAGGCTTTCGGCGGCCCGATAAAAACCGTCAGAAAAGGCTTTCTGAGCCACATAAAAAGAAGCTTCCTCCTCTGCCGCATAGCCCAAAGTAGTAATACTTGCGAATATCAACGCTATTTCTGCTACCTTCCGCATAAACCCTTGAGTTTCTGCCGTAGAAACTTGGCTGTATACGAATGTTTGTTTTTTATTATCTCACAAACTGAACCGCACGCAACCAAATTCCCCCCTTCATTACCTCCCTCCGGACCCAAGTCTATAATGTAATCGGCATTCTTAACCACATCCATATTATGTTCTATCACTAAAACCGTATTACCTTTATCTACTAATCTCTGTAACAATCCTACAAGATTTTTAACATCTTCAAAATGCAATCCTACCGTCGGCTCATCCAGAATGTAAAGATTGTTAGTACTCTGACGCTGGCGCAAGTATTTAGCCAGCTTTATCCGCTGCGCCTCGCCTCCCGAAAGCGTAGTGGCAGGCTGCCCCAGCTGTAGATAACCCAATCCTACGCTCCTAAGGGTAGTAAGAATATTTTCTATAGCAGGAATATCCGCAAATACCTTATAAGCTTCCTCTATACTCATATCTAATATATCCGCGATAGAATAACCTTTAAATTTTATCTCTAAAGTAGAATCATTAAATCTTCTCCCCTGGCACACCTCGCACTTTATATACACATCAGGCAAGAAATGCATTTCTATTCTTTTTGTACCCTCTCCCCGGCATGCTTCACAACGGCCGCCTTTAACATTAAAACTAAAACGCCCCGGTCCATAACCGCGTGCACGAGATTCCGGAAGACGACTAAACAAGTCTCTAATATAAGCAAACGCATCTGTATAAGTACCGGGATTAATAGGTAATGTGCTACAACCCGGACCCGAAAACACTAAC
>JAGGSQ010000015.1 GCA_021159015.1 Candidatus Omnitrophota bacterium
ACCTTTCCCTCACGGTACTTGTTCACTATCGGTCTCTCAGGAGTATTTAGCCTTAGCGGATGGTGCCGCTAGATTCATACAGGATTTCTCCGGTCCCGCACTACTCAGGATACTACTAGATGTCATCAATATTTCGCTTACAGGACTTTCACCTTCTATGGTGGTGCTTTCCAGACACCTTCTGCTATATTTTAAACTATCACAACGTAGTCCTACAACCCCAGCTTTGCCGTAACAAAACTGGTTTGGGCTAATCCGTGTTCGCTCGCCACTACTTACGGAATCACTATTGTTTTCTTCTCCTAGGGTTACTAAGATGTTTCAGTTCACCCCGTTCGCTTCCTATAAAAGGATACTGTACCTTCAGTACAGTGGGTTGCCCCATTCGGAAATCTCCGGATAATAGGTTATTTGCACCTACCCGAAGCTTATCGCAGCTTATCACGTCCTTCATCGCCTCTGAGAGCCAAGGCATCCGCCATGCGCCCTTAATTACTTTCTTATCGATAATATTATTTATCCAAAGAATATATAATAATTATATATTACTCTTACTCGTTTATTTCTATTTCTTAAATTGTCTTCTCTCAATATGTCAATGAACTCTTTTGTCTAACACTATACAATTGCATAATGTTTAAACAATAGTGGAGAATATCGGAGTCGAACCGATGACCTCCTGCGTGCAAGGCAGGCGCTCTAGCCAACTGAGCTAATCCCCCATCTTATATTTTAGGAGTGATTGAACCGATGACTTTCCCGACCAATATTCGAGACACTCAAGTCAACTGAGCAAATTCTCCAAAGTGAAAATATAGTCTTAAAATAAGTAGAGCTCATATCCGTAAGTCAAAGTGTATGGACTCCAGAAAGGAGGTATTCCAGCCACACCTTCCGGTACGGCTACCTTGTTACGACTTAACACCAGTTACTTGTTTTACCCTAGGCCGCTCCTTACGGTTACGGACTTTAGGTACCCCAAGCTTCCATTGTTTGACGGGCGGTGTGTACAAGGCCCGGGAACGTATTCACCGTAGCATTGCTGATCTACGATTACTAGCGAATCCAACTTCACGGAGTCGAGTTGCAGACTCCGATCCGAACTGAGACCGGCTTTTGAGATTTGCTCCTTGTCACCAAGTGGCTGCCCTCTGTACCGGCCATTGTAGCACGTGTGTAGCCCTGGACGTAAGGGCCGTGCTGATTTGACGTCATCCCCACCTTCCTCACTACTTGCGTAGGCAGTTTCATTAGAGTCCCCAGCTTTACCTGATGGCAACTAATGATAGGGGTTGCGCTCGTTATGGGACTTAACCCGACACCTCACGGCACGAGCTGACGACAACCATGCAGCACCTTGCAAAATGTCCGAAGAAATACCGGTTTCCCAGTACGTCATTATGCATTTAAGCCCAGGTAAGGTTCCTCGCGTATCATCGAATTAAACCACATGCTCCTCCGCTTGTGCGGGCCCCCGTCAATTCCTTTGAGTTTCAACCTTGCGATCGTACTCCCCAGGTGGATTACTTATCACTTTCGCTTAGCCACCGACTGTGTATCGCCGACAACGAGTAATCATAGTTTACGGCGTGGACTACCAGGGTATCTAATCCTGTTCGCTCCCCACGCTTTCGTCCCTGAGCGTCAGTTGTAGTTTCGTAAGCTGCCTTCGCGATCGGTGTTCTATATCATATCTAAGCATTTCACCGCTACATGATATATTCCGCCTACGCCAACTACACTCTAGACTAACAGTATCAATGGCAGTTTCTCGGTTGAGCCGAGAGATTTCACCACTGACTTATTAGTCCGCCTGCGGACCCTTTAAACCCAATAAATCCGGATAACGCTTGCACCCTCCGTATTACCGCGGCTGCTGGCACGGAGTTAGCCGGTGCTTATTCGTACGGTACCTGCAGTTAGTTATACATAACTAAGTTTATTCCCGTATAAAAGAAGTTTACAACCCATAAGGCCTTCATCCTTCACGCGGCATGGCTGGGTCAGACTTGCGTCCATTGCCCAATATTCCTCACTGCTGCCTCCCGTAGGAGTCTGGTCCGTGTCTCAGTACCAGTGTGGGGGTTAATCCTCTCAGAACCCCTAGACATCGTAGTCTTGGTGAGCCGTTACCTCACCAACTAACTAATGTCACGCATGCCCATCTCTAACCGCCAAAGCTTTAAATAAAAAATGATGCCATCTTAAATTGTTATGGAGTATTAATCCCGATTTCTCGGGGCTATGCTCCAGTTAAAGGTAGGTTGCATACGCGTTACGCACCCGTGCGCCGGTCGTCAGCGGTCCGAAAACCCTGTTACCCCTCGACTTGCATGTGTTAGGCCTGCCGCTAGCGTTCATCCTGAGCCAGGATCAAACTCTTCGTTGTAGTTGTATCTTAAAATTTATGTCTTTCAAGATCATTCTCCTACCCGAATAGCTTCCTGGCTGAATTGACAGTCTTCATTGAACCTTTCTGTCTTCCTCTTCAGTCTTTTCAAAGAACTTTATCGCGTTGTCTCGCAATTTCGTATTTTTTGGGACTGCAAAGATAATACCAAAATATTTCCCCTGCAAATTTTAAGCCCAAAACTTTCAAAAAACTTTCGCCCTTTTCTCAAAAAGCGGCTGCAAAGATAAAGAACTTTTATTCTCTTTTCCAAACCTTTCTGATATTATTTCTCGATTATTTTTCACCCAATCTCTCAATCGCCTTATCCCCAGAAAAATAACCATTACATCCTGCCCAAAGA
>JAGGSQ010000025.1 GCA_021159015.1 Candidatus Omnitrophota bacterium
AAAAAAAATTATTGAAGAGTATCTTGAGGTGCTCAATAGGCTTGTTTTGGAAGATAAACATGAAATAGAAAATTTAACCAAATTGTTTGCAGAAGGGTATAATTCAATTTTCACCTCAAAAACACCGCGGCTGAAAGTAGTGAAAGATGACCCCGACGACAATAAATTTATTGAATGTGCTGTTGCTTTGGACAGCAAACTTATTATTTCAGGTGACAAACACCTCAAAGACATAAAAAAATATGTTGATATTGAAATTCTGTCCCCAAAAGAATTTATCAATCTCCATCGCGGATCATTGCCCTTGACGGTGCCGGACCGGTAGCGACAGCAGCCGAAGCCATGCAGCTACTTGAAAAGCTAGGGGTGCTGAAATCGCAAAATCCCTATGTTGACATGGTACGCAGTAGCAGGTGTACTTCATCGTTTGGTTACGTACGTCCTATTTCCCTTTTTCTCTGGTGAAAATCATAAACTTCCCTCTGTTCCTTCTTGACATCCCTATGACATTTGTTTTATTATGTTTTATATAACACAATAAAAGGATGTATAATAAAGTGAAATCAGTTCGTATCAATGTCAGCTTGCCGGAAGATGTTTTAAAGGTTCTGTCCAGGGAAGCTCCCGGTCGACAGAGAAGCCGGTTTATCTGTGAAGCCGTTCTGTCCCTGATCAAGGAAAAGAGGGACACCCGGCTAGCGCGGGATTACCGCCAGGCGGCGGCCGAAATTCGTCGGATAAACCAGGAAATGGAAGGTGCTATCAGCGATGGTCTCGATTAAACGGGGGGATGTTTTTTGGGTGAATTTTGATCCTACGCTGGGATCAGAGGCCAAAAAAACACGGCCCGCTGTTGTGGTGTCCAACGACATGAACAATGAACATTCCCCCATTGTTTCCATTTGTCCCATCACTTCCAATGTCAGCCGGGTTTACGCCTTTGAAGTTGACGTTCCCGCGGGCAGTGGCGGCCTCCCATCCCGTTCTAAAGTCATGGCCAACCAGACCCGGGCGGTTGACAACCTGCGCCTGATTAAAAAAATTGGTCATTTCCCCGCTGGAATCATGGCTGATATTGATGAATCCCTGCGACTCCACTATGATCTATAAAGCCCACATGTTCTCCTCTCTCCTCTCTTTTCCTTCGATAATGTGTGATTGCAAGACCTGACCCCATTATGACTCCTTAACTTTATTTATGGTAAAATATTATTATTGACATATTAAAAATAGTATGTATACTAAAAACAGTATGTGGGAAATATTAGAACATAAAAGGGTTGATAAAGTTTTGAAATCCGTACCAATGGAAATTCTTCAGAGGTACGAGAAATGGAAGGATGTCGTTTATATTTCCGGACCTGATGGCTTAAAACACATTAAGGGCTTCAAAGATGAAGCATTAAAGGGAAACTGGAAGGGATTTAGGGCGTCAAGACTGAATCTTCAATATCGAATCCTGTATAAGGTCATCGAAGATAGGGCTTTAGTTCAAGTTGAAAATGTTACGGCACACGATTACCGGAGAAAAAAATGAAAGATTATGTTAAGGCTAGGAAACGAATTGAGGTTTCGGTCGGTGATTCAGTGAAAATCATTCGTGAACTTCAAGGATTAAGTCAAAATGGATTAGCTGAATTGACTGACATATCCCAATCAACTATTTCTGCCATTGAGCATGGTCGTACTAAATTAGGTGCTGAAAGAGCTAAGATTTTTGCGAGAGCATTAAAATGCCATCCTGCAGTTTTGCTGTTTCCTGGATGGAGTGTTGAAGAAGAGTCTGCAGCTTGATGCTGTGCGTACGTGGCCGATATTTTATTCCTGTGGTTTCCTGACTTCCCTCCTGTTTTACTTTATCTAAAGTGCACCTCATGTCAGAAAACCGTGGTCTGACCACTGTTTTCCCCTGGAAAAGGATCACCTGGAAAATTTATTTGACATGGGTCAGTGTATGGATTATGATAGTTATCAGAATCCATATGATGGAAGGGTATTATGATAACTGTACAGATGACTATTGACGAGGATCTTGTCAAGGAGGTTGACCAGATGTCGAAGCAGCTCCACACAAATCGCTCTGCTTTCACCCGAAAGGCTCTTCGCATGGCTCTTACCCGCCTCAGGATTGAACAGCTGGAGCAGAAGCACCGCAAAGGGTACCAGAAGACCCCGCCGGCAGCTGATGAATTCTCGGCCTGGGAAACAGAACAGGCTTGGGGTGATGAATGAAACATGGTGAAGTTCGCTGGTACAAGTTTTCCCAACCGGATAAAAAAAGACCCGTCCTTATCCTGACGAGAGATTCAGTGCTGCATTATCTTGGTGAAGTTACCGTCGCCCCAATTACCAGTACGATCCGTGATATCCCCACGGAAGTTTTTCTTTCCAAGGACGACGGCATGCCGCGGGATTGTGCTGTCAACTGTGATCACCTGCAGACGGTATCAAAGAGGAAAATCGGTCCCATCATTACATCACTACCCCCGGAAAAGATGGCTGACGTTGGACAGGCGATCCGTTTTGCTTTCGATATCTAAATAACTTGGCAAACTTGGGGTCAGGTCTTGCAATCATACATTGCTCCCCTGGATTTGTTTTTCTGTTTG
>JAGGSQ010000034.1 GCA_021159015.1 Candidatus Omnitrophota bacterium
CTTTAGGGGCTTTCAGTACAAAAGTCGGTCAACGGGCCATAGGCGCCGCCGGCCTGACCAGTAAAGCTGCTGCCGATGAAGGCATTGAAGTAATAGTCGGCGAAGCGATATCCCCAAATCGTCATCCGGGTCACTTGCCGGGCGCTGTTGCCGAAATGAAAATAAAACTTCTTTTCCGCCATGATAACGGCAAAGTCATCGGCGGTCATGTCAGCGGCGGCGAGGCCACTTCCGATATGGTCAATATTATTGCTGTAGCCATCCAGGCCGGTCTGACTGCCGAACAACTCGCTGTTATGCAGTATGCCACCCATCCCCTGTTGACCTCTTCACCGCTTAGCTATCACGTTATGCTCGCAGCCGAAAATGCCGCCTTGCAGTTTAAAAACTGACAAGATCAAAAAAAAATATGAGATTTGTAGGATAAAACAGCAATTTTTTACTTGAACAAATCTCCGAGTCAGCTCATAAGTCCGGTAACCCGACATTGAAATGTTAAGTTCCCGGACTTTTTTTTGACCTGTGCAGTCGATGATACGCCACAATTCCACTAAGTTGTTCCTTTTCTTAATTCAACATATAACCTAAAATCTGCAAGCGTTGACCGAAGGCGGAGAGAGCGTGCTCCGGGCGTTGGATCCTGTGGCCCCGCAGGTTTTTTTCGCCCATATTGTATCAAAAAAAGGAGAGGGCCCAGCGTCTACTCCGGCCTGTTATGAGCCTTTGCTTATAATTATGCACCGTAGGGCATACCAGTCCATCTGGTTTGAAAACCGTTTTTCCTGAATCCGGCGGAGTTCGCTGTTAAGCGAACGACAACTTTTGAATCGAGTCCTCCAGATATATCCACCGTTGCTTAAAGGGATAGCTCTTTGACAATTTTAGATGCCAGCGGCGGCTGCGCGTGACCAAACGCGCCGGTACACTGATCAGCCACATTCGGATTGTACCGGGTTCTTCCTTAAACCCTGCTTCATCGTTTAGCCACATCATCCAGACCATAAGATTACAGGCCAGGATGCAGGTTTGGAAAATAGCTGGGCTGGCCCAAAAGTCCCGGGTCAGGATGCTGCCTGAAGCCATATGATTTTTGCACCACTCAATCCAATTCTCACTGGTAGCCCGTTGACCGTAATATTTGTGCGAGGCCATGGGCGAAAGCCCCATGTTGCTCACATAGCAAAAATAAGTGTATTGCACCTTGGGTAAACCGAACAACGGATTTCCTTCAGCTTTGCTGATGATGACCTCACGGACGGCTGCAAAGCGACGGGCTTTTTTCCAGCCTTGGCATTTGAATTCAAATGCAGTGCTTTCAAAGCCGGGACGATTCGCAACCTTGCGCCACTTTTTGCTTTCAAGCAGTATCTCCAGACCCCTGAGTTTTGCCTTGATAAGGTACTGCGTCCCCTTTTCTTCCAGGAAATCAAGCAGTTCTCCATGGAAAAAGGCGCTATCAGCCCGCACTGCTATCGACCATACCCGTTTGGGAAGGCGAGCAAAACATCCTTTCATACCTGCCTGCTGCAGGCAGGAATTCCACGCAACCGTTGGCTGAATAGGCGCCACCCGCGCGAAACCAGTTGTGCAGGCATTCCCGGTTTTCGGCAACAAAGCACAGGAGAGGATGATAACTTTTTTGCCCTTTCTTTTTGGGGTTATACCCTTTTTCGGCTCCCTCTTGTGAGCCATAAACACCACGTACCGTTGAATCCATGTCCAAGATGATTTTGCCAAACCATTTTTTTGTCCACACTTTTCGCCGTGCCGTATTTTCCACATCCGCCAGTTCTTTGCAGTGGCGTGGCGAAAAAAGACGGAAGATTCGCCCGAAAGTAGTGGCATCAGGAAATTTGTCCCAGCGGAAAAGGGCACGTAAGACATCATCATTTTTAAGGATGATGGTATGAGCCATATGCCTGATACCGGCCAGCACGCCCATCATCAGCATCATGATGGCATCCGCGGCTTGATAATCGGCATTAGGAGCGCGCTGGATCGTAAGTGTCTTCTCGATTATTTTTGAAAGGCCGATCTTCTCGGCAAAGCGGCCCAGGTGAACCAACCCGGCGTTGCCGGTGAGGTTCTTTTCGGAAAAAGTGACATAGTATTTACGCATCATAATGGTGTCCTCCAAAACTCACTTATGATGCGTATATTTACCACTACATCAGTATAATGCCAACTACTTAATAGCATTCGCATGCAGCTTTTAGGTATTATTATCAATAGTAAAAGCAGCCCTAAACAGTAAGTACGGCGCTGAAACAGTTGAGAATGAAGTCTCTGGATACTATTTATCGGATG
>JAGGSQ010000018.1 GCA_021159015.1 Candidatus Omnitrophota bacterium
CTGCATCAATAGCAATAGTCAAATTGGCAACTGCCAGCGGATATTCATGGCGCACATACACATAGCCATCCGTAGCCCCAACTGCATAGGCACCAAGCAGCATCCCTTCGATCACTGAATGAGGGTTGCCTTCCAGCAGGCTGCGATCCATATAGGCACCGGGATCACCCTCGTCAGCGTTGCAAATCACATATTTAACTTCAGAATCAACATTCCTGGTAGATTCCCATTTCTTGCCGGTGGGAAATCCGCCACCACCACGGCCCCGCAGACCTGAAATTTTCACCTCATCCAGAACCGCATCCCGGGACATACCGGTCATAGCTTTGGACAGCGCCTGATAACCCCCAATGGCCAGATAGTCGTCAATACTTGTCGGATCTATCAAACCGTTACTACCAAAAATAATCCGCTTCTGCAGTTTGTAAAACGGAACATCCTTCTCCAAAGATATCTTTTCTTTGCTAGTCGGCAGAGCATAGAGAAGCGACTCAATCACTTCCCCTTTCTGCACAGTTTTGGCAATAATTTCAGGAATGTCCTCAACTTTCACCTTATTGTAGAATACTCCTTGGGGATGGATAACTACCAGTGGACCCCGTTCACAAAAACCATGACAGCCGGTTGCTTTCACTTCAACCTGATCAAGGCCCTGTTTATCCAGTTCCTGCCGCATGGCTGTCACCACATTGGAGCATCCATGGGCTTGGCAGCCGGTACCAGCGCAGATGGTAATCACTATCCGCTGGGGATCCCGGGATGCCACACATTCCTGGCGATAGGCTTCCAGTTCCTGGGCTGTTTGCATTCTTTTCATGGGAAATATCCTTTTTCTGTTAGCACATACAATTAACGGTAATTCTCCATCAATTTATCCACTTGGCCAGGAGTCATGTCACCATGATACTCCTGGTCAACCACCACCACCGGACCAAGAGCACAAGCCCCCAGGCAGTTAACCGTCTCCAGAGAAAACTTCTGGTCGGGGGTAGTCTCACCATTGGCAATCTGCAGCTGGCGTTCCAGTTCATCGAGAATTCGACTGGCACCCCGCACGTGACAGGCAGTTCCCACACAGACGTTAATAATGTGTTCCCCTTTGGGTTCCAGGCTGAAAGCTTTGAAAAATGTCGCTATCCGGTAGACCTTAGCCAGCGGGATTTCCAGCGCAACCGCCAACTCTCGCAGATCTTCCTCCGGCAAGTACCGCTTGGCCGCCTGAAGATCCTGAAGCATGGCTATGATCTGTGACGGATCGGCGCTATATTTGGCAATGATGTCTTTTATCGTTTTTTCCATATCTAGCCCTCGCTCATTTCAATTTTCTTCAACAGTCGTTCGTAGGAAGCATCCACGTACTGCTGAATAAATTCAATATTGTCTTCCTTCAGATGACGAAACCGCCCCTGGGGCTTGAGATAATCAATCACCGGCCGGTGATTTTTGTAGGAAACCGTCATTCTATATTGACCATCAACAACCTCATAGAGGGGAAATACTTTTGTTTCAACCGCCAAACGACCGATGGATAATGCCAAATTAGGAGCCAGACGCCAACCGGTAGGACAAGGTGCCAGCACATGGAGATAAGCCGGGCCCTTAACGTCTGCCGCTTTTCGCACTTTCTCCATCAAGTCGAAGGGATAGCTGGGGCTGGCAGTGGCCACATAGGGAATATCGTGGGCGGCGGCAATTTCGACCACGTTCTTTTTCATCGTCACCTGGCCGATACTTTCTTTACCGGCAGGGGAAGTTGTCGTAGATGCCCCATAAGGGGTAGAACTGGAGCGCTGGATACCGGTATTCATGTAAGCTTCATTATCATAGCAAATATAGGTAAAATCATGGCCCCTTTCCAGAGCACCGGAGAGTGCCTGCAGGCCGATATCGACAGTACCGCCGTCCCCGGCCTGGGCAATGATTTTAATATCCCGGTCCACCGGATATTTCCCCTTTTTCTTGAGGATCTTAATCCCGGCTTCCACTCCTGAAGCCACGGCTGCCGCGTTTTCAAAGGCCACATGGATCCAGGGAACTTTCCAGGCTGTATGGGGATACGAAGAGGTAACGATCTCCAAACAACCGGTAGCATTGGCAATAATAAAATCATGACCCAGAGTTTTAGCTACCAGGCGAGCAGCCAAGAGCTCGGCACAACCCTGACAGGCCCGATGTCCAGGGGCCAGGGATTCCCGCTGCGGTGCCAGTTTGGCCGCATATACATTTAAGGCATCCATTATTCCCTCACTCCTATCATTTTATATTCGTG
>JAGGSQ010000051.1 GCA_021159015.1 Candidatus Omnitrophota bacterium
CAAAGAAGAATCAAGTGATTCTCTTTACCCATCACCGACAAATTGTGGAAGCGGCAAGCAGGATGGCGGAGTCTGGTGTTGTTCAAGTCCACGAATTGTGATTACAATTGATTCGGGGTTTTTCTTTCTGCTGAACCCTCGTTTTAATTGTCATATACTTGTTAACCCCAATATTCCTTGACATCCTTTCCCCCAAGATCCATAGTATTTTTATGACTAAAACGGTATGTTGGAAAAGAGGAAAAGTTTGTAAACATCAATTATTGTACTATGCTGAAAAAATAATATCTGCAAATACAGAATCTATCTAATCCAATATATTGTTTTCCAGTATAATAACAAGTTCGGCGTCAAAAGTAATTTGAGATTACAAGCCGGAAAGCAAACATATACAAATAATCGTTAACATAACATGTTAACTTTTTACTTGACAAGAATACCGCATGGTCATATACTTTAAGACAAAGAAACTACAAAAGCTTTGCAGTAAAAGTTCTGAAGCCATTAAAATTTTGGGGACAAAACGTAGCAAGAAACTCAAGCAACGAATGATGGAACTTGCTGCTGCTGAAACTTTAGCGGATATTTCCAGAGTGCCACCAGCTCGCTGCCATGAATTAACAGGGAATCGTAGCGGCCAACTTTCAGTGGATCTCGAACAACCATACCGACTACTTTTTATTCCTGCAAACGATTTAATTTCAGAACGAAAAGAGGGTGGGCTGGACTGGGCAGCTGTCACCACGATCGAAATCATCGACATTGCTGATACGCACTAAAAAAGGGAGTAAAGCAATGGTAAAAACAGCCAACAAATATACTTTTGAGCCGGACTATGCTGTTGCACCAGGCGAAACATTGCGGGAAACAATGGAGGCCTTGGATATGAGGCAAAAAGAACTCGCCATCCGTACTGGACTCACTGTACAATCGCTAATCCGAATATTCAAAGGAGAGCAGCCTATCTCCTATGAAACCGCCAATCGCCTTGAATTGGCAGTGGGTGTTCCTGCCTCAATGTGGAATAATCTAGAAGCCAAATACCGAGAGCAATTGGCCAAGATTCATGAACGCGAAAGGATAGAGGCTGACCTTGCATGGTTGAAAGAAATCCCTGTTGCTGAGTTGGTCAAGAGGCAGATACTGCCAAAAATGAAAGATAAAGTGGAACAACTACGGGCCGTGCTAGCTTTTTATGGTGTCAGTAGCGTGGATGCCTGGCATGCTATATGGGATGAACCAGCCGTGGTGGCCCGGCGTTCCAAATGCTTTGAAAGTTGTCCCGGCCCCGCCTCTGCCTGGATTCGGCAAGGAGAAATTGCCGCCCATGCTGCTCAATGTGCCGAATTTTCCAAGACAAAATTCCAAGTTGCAATTCAAGAGATAAAAAAACTTACCGTTCTTGATCCTAAAACTTTTATAAAAAAAATGCAGTCATCCTGCGCCGAAGCAGGCGTTGCCCTGGTGTTTATTCCTGAGATGAAAAAAGCACCGTGGTCCGGCGCTACGAAATGGCTTTCACCAAGTAAAGCTATGATTCTGCTTAATCTACGCGGCAAAGCGGAAGACCTTTTCTGGTTCGCCTTTTTTCATGAAGCAGCTCATGTCCTCCATGATAACAAGAAAGATCTTCTTATCAATAATGGCAAGCTCCGTCAGGATGATGCCAGAGAAATACGCGCCAACGAATATGCAGCTGAAGTTTTGATTCCCCATCAATTCAACGATCAGATCCAAAAAGCCACTTCAAGAAATGAAATTTTAGCCATCGCCAAAGATCTCGATATCGCGCCAGGAATCGTGGTAGGTCGGTACCAGTTTCTCACAAAAAAATGGGATTTTTTTCATGACCTGAGGAGAAAATTTGCATGGGCGTGAAGGTTGGGTTGGGTTATGCGATCTCGGTCGCGCCTCTCACCCAAGTCGATAGAGCCGTCACGCTTACGCGGACTGCTCTATCGGGCAGAGTTGAGCTTCGCACCACCGGCTTTCAGCCACCACGCTTTGCGTGCTGTCTATCAACCGTTGGAACTGA
>JAGGSQ010000055.1 GCA_021159015.1 Candidatus Omnitrophota bacterium
TATCTAAGGAGATTCACTTCGTAAAAGGTTGTATTTCATCGTCCTATTCCCGGCAAGCCAGTTTTCATAAAGCGAATAAGAATCGGTCCTGCCACTATAATGCCTACAACAGGCAAAATAAAGAAGATTAAAGGAAAAAGCATTTTTATAGGAGCTTTAAGGGCTTGGCGTTCAGCCCGTTCAAACCGCATCTCTCTTACTTCTTCCGCATACATAGCCAAAGCTTCCCCAATAGGGGTTCCCATTTTCTCCGCTTGTACCACGATGCGCACAAAAGAAGAAATCTCGGGAATATCAAGCCTTTTGGCCATATTCCTTAAAGCCTGCCGGCGGGGCTGGCCTACATTTATCTCGTGCAGAACTACAGCAAACTCATCTAAAAGAGGCGAAGAGACAGGAGAACGCTCAATTATCCAGTTAAGGCTTAATATTAAATCAAGACCGGCACCCACACAGAGAGAAATAAGATTAAGCATATCAGGAAAACTTCTTAAAATAAGTGATTTGCGGCGAAAAATGCGCCGCCTTAAATAGAAAAAAGGCAATATAAACCCTATAACCCCAGACAAAATCACCCAAAGAAAATCAAAACTTCCTTTAAAAATATAGGCACCAAGGGAGAAACTCAGCGCAGAAATCTCGCATAACCCCAAGAAATCCTCTGGCAAAGTCTTTAAATCAGCCTGCTCTAAACGGCGGTCAATCAGATTATAAAGATATAACCTGTTCAGGATTAATTTGTTAAGGGAAGAAAAAGGACGCACAAAAAATACATGACGGCGCACATTAGCAGCGCTAATTTCTTTTTCCAACTCAGAAGGAAGAGGAATATCTTGCTGAGAAGAACTAACAAAAAGAGCCACAAGAAAAAATACTGCTAATACACAAATATAGATAATATAAATCATCAGACATTCTCCATTTTACTTAGCCTTCTAATAAGCAACATTCCGATTATTTCTGAGATTCCCGCATAAATAAGAGCTGCCTTGCCTAATTCACTAGAAAGCATAATCTGAAGAAGGCGGGGATCCTGTTGATACTCAAAAACAGCAAAAACAAGTGGCAAAATTGAAATAATTATCCCCTGCCAGCGCGCCTGCGTAGTAAGAGTAACAAGTTTATCCTGGATTTTTCTTTTTTCCTTAATAGTAGAAGCCAGTTTCTCCAAAACATCAGGCAGACTGCCGCCTGTCTCCCGCGCCACTAAGATTGCCATAGCCAGAAGGTTTAAATCCTCTAAAGACATCCTCTTAGTTAAATTTTTAAAGCTGTCTTCCAAAGACACTCCCATATGGTTTTCTTTCAGCAGAAGGCCAAACTCCTGAGAAGTAGGAGGAGGCATTTCTTCCACTACCACTTCTATTGCCTGCAAAAGGGAGAGGCCGACTTTAAGAGAAGAAGCCAGCATTAAAATAGTATCGCGCAGCTGATGAGCGAATTTTCTTTTTCTCACTCTTTCTAAATGCCTCACAATCAGGGTAGGAATTACAAATCCTAAAGCCGCCCCTAATACAGCAGCCAGACTAATTTTAAAAATTAAATAACCTAGCAGACCTAGAATTAGAGGGGAAAAAGTAAAAACAAAAAAGAGCCATCTTTTTCGGAAGCCGAGAATAAACATATCTTCCAGCTCGCGGGCGGTACGGGCTATTTTATTTTCTTGGACACGGTGGTATTTACTGACAAAAAAAGGTACCGCCTCCAGCGAAAGAAGGACAATGGCTCCGAAACTGGTGATAAAAATAAGAAATCTTAGAAACACTTAATTCACAGGATAAGTAAAAACTTACTGTTTTATATTATTCTCCCTTTATTATTTGAGTCTTTCCTGCTTCGTATTGACGCCCAAACCCAAAAACATCTGCACTTTGGCGATATTTGCCGCATAAAGCCCTTTTGAAATAGACTGCCATAGTCAGAAGAGCCGCAGCGGCAATCGATAAAAAAAAACCCTTTCTTT
>JAGGSQ010000068.1 GCA_021159015.1 Candidatus Omnitrophota bacterium
CATGCAGTTTGCCTGCAAACAGGGATTCTTTTGTATATGTCAAAAAGGAAAGTGGAAAATACGTGTTGACCACCCTGATTTCTGTAATAGCACCCTGGGGAGAATTTTGTATCAACTTCAATTTTAACCACCAGGTTCTGTTCGGCAAAAGCTGAAATACCCGCATCTTTCATCAACCCCCTAAACTTGATAAATGTTGACTGGACAACTCTTCTATCATTAAAGGTTATAGAAACATCATATCCGGCAAGAGATAACTCATCTTTAATTCGTTTCATAAGCGATGCGAATGCCAGCTTTTTACTCTTTTCTAAGGAGAAATCAAGGTCTTGCGAATAACGGGGAAGATTGTATAAAAACCGCAACGCCGTTCCTCCTATAAAGGCGGTTGAGGAAAAAACACCTTCCTCGTGCATAATTCTTAGTATATATGCCTGCAGGTATTCACGCATGGTGTTCAATTTAGCATTCATCCCATTTTGTTTTGTCGCAAGCTCCAAAACATAATCTCTCATAAGATTTTTTCCTCCTCTTTATAACCACTAATATACTTATTTACAGTATTTGCCGCCTTTAGAATGCCCGGGCTCTTGAATCTTTCTGCGCTAATGAGAAGCTTTTTTGTATCAAGTTTATCAATATTTTGAAGGCGCAATTCTTTTAAAAAGGCAAACGATATTTTTATCCTGTTAATGTAGAATAAATCCAGGAGGGCTTTTTCCGGAGAAGCAATGAAACCCGTTTGACCGTTTACTGTCACTGAGTTGTATCCCCAGAAAAGTGCCTTTTTAATATGCCTATACACAAATGTCCCAGCCGCTGAGATAAATTTAGCCTGTCGTTTCGTCGTTAAAGAAGTAAATACAGGCACAGCTTCGGGAATTAATCCATAATACTCCAATGCTTTCTCAAGACTAATATATGAGGGCTTTTTTAATAAAAAAGCCAGATACGGCTCATACAGAGGGACTTTCCGATACTTATCTGCAAGAACATAAACTCCCCGCTTAGCCTGAATGATTTTCTTTGCCTTAACCCACCGGGTTAGTTGAACTTTCAGTGCTCTGGGATTAGTTACTCCTGCTAAAAGCACATTTGTATCAATAACTGGCAGTTGGGCATAATTATTTAAAAAATCATCCCATCTCATAGCAACAATTTAACACAATTGTTAACATAGTGCAAGGGTCGTGGGTCATGTCTTCACATCCATTCCTCATTTACCTTCCTCCAGCAGTTTCTCATACTCCGCCATCTTTTATGGACTGGGTGCTGGGTGTTGGGTAAGATGATAATCCGATACCTATTTTTTAACCCATTACCTACTACCTAATACCTAACATCCAACATCTAATCAGCCCTAAATATTCCTGCCTCCCCTATATTTTCCACTTTTGCGAAAAAGTGGAAAAGAGGCTTAATTATAATAACAAAATCACTGCAATTGGTATTTCATCTCTTCTATTTCAATTTATTCTGCTCAATTATACCTGTAAAAACTGGAATTTTTTCTGCCATTTCTGCCTCTTTCTTTAATTCCAGATACTCCTTTTCCTTTCTTTTTAAAAAGTACCAGGTAAGACGGATTCTTTCTTCCAGTCCCTTTTTGGTAAGGATATACTTTACCTTTTTGATTTTTCCTCCTCTGCGGGTAAAATTTTTAGCTTTAAGCAGGCCTTTTTTAGCCAGCTCTTTTAAAAGGTAGTTAGTTTTACCTAAAGATATGCCAAGACTTCCCGAGAGGTCTCTTTGAGTAAGCTCGGGTTTTGAAGAAATAAGGCGCAGGATATGAAAAATATCCTCTCTTACAATATGTTCATCCATTGAACATATTGTA
>JAGGSQ010000057.1 GCA_021159015.1 Candidatus Omnitrophota bacterium
GCAGATTGCCACGGCGGCGGTGGACAGTACCGGACTTTGTGTCTTTGTCGCTTTTGCGGTGTTGGATAATCCCGATGCCCTGCCGGCGGTGGTGGAGATGATAAATGCCCGTTTCGGTAGCAGCCTGACCGTTGACGATGTAACCGCCCTGGGCAAATCTATCCTGAAGACTGAGCGTGCGTTTAACCAGGCGGCAGGTTTTACCCGGCAGGATGACCGGCTGCCGGAATTTTTTGAAGAACCGGTATCCCCTCATGATGCGGTATGGGACTTTACTGGTGAAGAGATTGATGCATTTTGGGATTTCTAACTGGTATTCATCCGAAAACTAAGATTAAAACAAATAAACTAAGCCCTGATTTCCCGGGGTCTGAAAGGAGTAAAAAACATGAAAAATCAAATTGGTCTGGATGCCGGCAAGGTCTGGAAACAGTTGGAAACTGAAGGAACAATGACCACTGGGGCGCTGAAAAAAGCTGTCGGTTTGACGCCGTTCGCGCTCTACACGGCCATCGGTTGGCTGGCCCGTGAAAATAATATTGTTGTATCCCGTACCGCCAACCAGATTAAGATTGGCCTCAAATAGCGTTGTGCCTACGTATATTGTTGAAATTCTTGATAAAGCACCCTGTAGTTTGAATCGGGGTGCTTTATCTGTTTTGCCATGAATGTAACCGTCAAGCTTTTTGCCACTTTCAGGGAGAGCCGCTTCAAGGTTGAGAAGCGGGAGGTGGCCGCAGTTGCCAGCTTGCAGACAGCGCTGGTGGTCAGAGTAATCCTGAAAGATATATTTTCGATTGGGCGCTGGTTTTCTCTGGATCTTAAGAATATGGATGTTGAGCACGTCGATTCGGAAGTTTAAGAAAAATAATGCATCATAGAGGTAGAACGTTAGCTGTTACGATATATACGATCAATCTTAACTTTAACAATTAAACGAAAAGTTGAGATTGGCGGTGGAAAAATAAACCATAATCAGATATATGATACCTCCCAAACACCCATTCCATACAATCCTTTCTTGAACATAATTTCATATTTTTAAATGATTGACTTTAGCCTAGCTTGCAGATATATCCATATAGATATTTTGATGTATACAAAATATTATATGATATTTTATTGAGACCGAAAAAGAGCTACGATAAAAGTTAAGTTTGTCGGTTGGTCAGTAGGTTAAAGTAGGCATCTTTGAACAAAATTTAATGAGGAGGTAAGAATTATGATCAGAACAATTGGTAACGCCTTTGACAGCTGGGCGCGCAAATGGATGCCGGATCCTATGTTATTTGCTATTTTGTTAACTTTTCTCACCTATATTTTAGGCTTGGTTCTTACCAAGAGCGGCCCTTTCGAAATGATCCAGTACTGGAATAAAGGTTTCTGGGTACTCCTGAAATTCGGCATGCAGATGTGCTTGATTCTGGTAACTGGTCACGCATTGGCAACTTCCCCTATCGTTCGAAAAGGAATTGAAAAACTTGCCGCCATACCATCCAATCAAACCGGAGCTATCTTTTTGGTAGCTTTGACTGCAGCAATAGCCTCATGGATTAACTGGGGACTGGGTATCATTGTTGGCGCTTTAATGGCCCGTGAGGTTGGGCGAAGCGGTCATTTAAGAAATATTCCGATGCATTATCCTCTCTTGGGTGCGGCTGGATATGCAGGATTTCTGACTTGGCATGGAGGTTTATCGGCTTC
>JAGGSQ010000043.1 GCA_021159015.1 Candidatus Omnitrophota bacterium
GTTTAAGGTTAAGTCTTTGGAAGTATTCGGTTCTTATACCAGAGGCGAACAGACCCCGAGGAGTGATGTCGATATTCTTGTAGAATTTAGCACCCCTATTGATTTATTTGAATTTATTAAATTGGAGGACTTTTTGAGTGAGATATTGGACCGCAAAGTAGATTTAGTTATGAAGGATGCTTTAAAGGCGCGCATAAAAAAAAGAATATTGCAGGAAGCGGTGAGTGTATGAAGAGAGATTACCGGCTTTATATAGATGACCTTATTGAAGCTATAGAGAGAATAGAGAAGTATGCCGGAGGTTTGTCGTTTGAAGAGTTTAGTCGCGATACTAAGACGGTTGATGCGGTAATAAGGAATTTTGAAGTCTTAGGAGAAGCGGCAAAACATATTCCCCGCCACATAAAAAACCGTTATGTAGCCCTTCCCTGGAAAGAAATGGCTGGAATGCGTGATAAGCTTATTCATGAATATTTCGGTATAAAGCTTGAAATAGTATGGAAAACCATCAATAAACGCTTGCCGCAGTTAAAGAGGCTTCTAAAAGAAATTTTGAAGGATATAGAGGCAAAAGGAGAGTTTTGAGATTTATGCAGGAAGCTATTAAAAAAGCTGATGTTCTGATAGAGGCCCTTCCTTATCTCCGCAAATTCCGCCATAAAATTTTTGTGCTTAAATACGGCGGCTCTATCTTGATGGAGGAGAAAGTAAGAAGAAGCATCTTAGAAGATTTGGTTTTTTTGTTTTTTGCCGGCATACAGGTAATTTTGGTCCACGGGGGCGGGCCGGAAATCAGCCGGAGGCTGAAAGAAAACAGCATTGAGTCAGAATTTCACGCAGGAATGCGTATTACCAGTCTCAAAGTTTTAGATATAGTAAGGGAGTCTTTAGCTTATATTAACCAAAAACTTGTGAAAGAAATTAGGTCTCTTGGGGCTAAAGCTAAAGGCATAGGGGGAGAAGAGGTTATTTTTGCAGTTAAGAAAAAAAGCGCCAGAGATTTAGGCTGGGTGGGAGAAGCGAAAGCGCTGGAGAAAGAAAAAATCCTTAGTTTTCTCCGCCGCAGTCATATTTTGGTTGTCTCGCCTCTGGGGCGTGACAGAAAAAATAATTTGTACAATATCAATGCCGATGCCGCGGCGGCTTTTTTAGCTAAAGAGCTGGCGGCAGAGAAAATCGTGCTTTTTACGGATGTCAAGGGGATAATGCGCAAAAGAGAAGATGAAAGTTCCCTCATTTCTTCTGTTACTAAGTCTCAGATTGAGGCTTTGATAAAGGAAGGGGTAATTGCCCAGGGTATGATTCCCAAAGTTTTGGCCGCAGATTTTGCCGTGGCTGGGGGCGTAAATAAGGCGCATATTATAGATGCTAAAATTCCTCATTCTTTGCTTCTGGAGATATTTACTAACCGGGGAATTGGCACGGAAATTATCAGTGAAACAGTCAGAAAAAGGAGGTAGCAGT